>CAVICC010000028.1:0-34091 GCA_963641405.1 bacterium
TATACTTTTTCTTACGAAATATGCGGTACCGCATATTTCTATACTGAATAGTTACTAATTTTTTATATTTATTCCGACAGACGCTATCTGCAAAAGCCGATATATATGCGCCTGTCCGAATTATGAGATCTTCTTTTCACTCTTATGGGAAGAATGGATAGAAGATCGGCAGTAAGACCATGCTAACAACGGTCGCTACGACTATGAGTGGTATACCTGCTTTGGCATAATCCTTGAAGGTATATCCTCCGGCTGTGATGACCATTGTGTTGGCTGGCATACCGATTGGTGTAGCATATGCACATGAACCACCGATAACGCAAGCCATGAGTACTGCACTCGGGTCTGCTCCGATCTCGTTGGCAATCGATACACAGATCGGAACCAGGAGTGCTGTGGTGGCGGTATTTGACATAAAGTTCGTAAGTACACAGCAAAGCATGAATACTACGAATGTGAGAACGTATGGTGACGGGTTATTGCCAAGTACACCGATGACCGCTGTTGCGATCTCCTCTCCTGCGCCTGACTCCTGAAGAGCAGATGCAAGTGAAAGTGTTCCACCAAATAAGAAAATGGTTTTCAAATCTATTGATTTAAGTGCGTTTTTCTCACTAATAACGCCTGTAAGTATAAGGGCAAGTGCTCCGACACATCCTGTAACACAAAGTTTGATGCCGATCTTGTCCTCGAAGATCATTCCCAAAAGTGTCAGGATCAGGATGATAAGTGATAAAGCCTGTTTCCATTTTGGCACGTTTGAAAAATCCTTCTGCTCATCATATGAGCTGTCTGTGCTGCCCTGCTTTTCAGGCAGGAATTTGTATCCTATAAATGCAAAATACAGGATGCCTGCTATAAGTATCGGAAGTCCGACCTTTGCATACTCGAAAAATCCAAAGCTAAGTCCCATCTCTTCCATGGCTGATTCAGCTATGAGATTTCCAGGTGCTCCAATGAGTGAAAGGTTTCCACCCATGGCTGCTGCAAAAACAAGTGGCATAAGAAGTCTCGATCTGGAGAATCCTGATTTTGCTGCGATTCCGATTACTACAGGAATGAGAACTGCTGCTGTTCCCGTGTTTGAAAGCACTCCGCTCATCAGTCCTACGATCACCATGATCGCTATGATAAGCTGTCTCTCCGTCTTGGCGAAGTGTGTAACCACGCCACCGATTTTGTTTGCCATACCTGTTTCAAACAGTGCTCCTCCGACGATAAACATCGCTACGAAAAGAATTACGTTGCTGTCGATAAATCCCGAAAAGGCTGTTTTCCAATCAAGTACACCTGTGACAACAAGGCCGACACAGACTACCATGGATGTAACCCCCAGTGGAATCTTTTCCCACACGAACATTACAACGGCAAACAATAAAAATAATAGTGTTATTGTTGCTGGACTCATATCATTTCCTCCTCCGCTTAGTATTTGATATGTGATAATGTATCCAATTTCTGACTATAAGATATAACAAAAAACCGAAATCGTCAATACCCTTTTGACAATTTCGGCAATTTATATATATTTATACCATTCAATTTATGCACTTGTTCTAATTAGTATGTTAAATTCATAACCATCCATCTGCATCAAGTAAAGAACTTTACACATAATGAGTTAGCATGTCATCACGACTTCGCATGATATGCTCATACATCTTCTGCTGTGCAAGCTGTGCATCGTGAGATTTTATCGCCTCATAGATAGCCTCATGCTCTTTTATTGAGATTCTTGCATATTCCTCCTCTGTGACCATGCTGCCCATTGAGAGACCGTTCCATAGCTCTGCGATCATTCTTTCCATCTTTTTATTATTGGATGCCGCCCATATCTCACTGTGAAACTCCCGGTTAAGGTTCGCATACTGGCTATAGTCTCCGGACTCAATCATATCCCTGGCATCAAGGTATGACTGTTCTATCTTCGTAATATCTATATCCGGTGATGCCGCAAGCCCAGCACATGCACTCTCCAATATAGCTCTTAGCTGATAATGCTCTCTTATATATGTCTCTGTAATGCCCAAAACTATTGCGCCCTTATTTGGTCTTAGCTTGATAAGTCCGTCACGCGCTAATATCTGGAATGCCTCGCGCACCGGTGTTATTGAGACATTTAGCTGCTGTGCCACACTTTCAAGCGAGAGGTTTTCCCCCTCTTCCATCTGTTTTGATAAAATCGCCTTGCGAAGCTCAGATGCTACACGCTCCTTCGCTGATGGGATCTTTATTGGTTTAAGTCCTACCATGATTATCTTTTCCTCTTATTCCACCATAACTTTTATATTTCACTTGCTTGTGCCCGTTCTTCTATCACAGCCTCACAAAGCTCCTGAAAATAATCTCCCAAAAGCTTTCTAACAGTCTTTATATCCTTATCCGAATATGCCTTTGTTATTTTTGATAAAAGCTCAAGTCTCACAGCATTTTTACAGCCTGCTGTCGTTTCCTCCACAGCAAATCTGATATAACACCATAGTCCATTTTCAAGAATGTGTGTAAAATACTCATTGTGGCTGTTTGCTATAAGTGCTTCGTGAAACTGTACTTCCCCTGGCTCTAAGCATAATGGCAAATCTGATCTCATCATAGCCTTTAGCAGCTTTATCTCCACATCCGAAAGAAGCTCATAGATTTCCTCTATCACCTCATTGGAAAAATCCGCAACAACAACATGCCTTGTGGCAAGTCTTTTTGCAAGCCCCTGCGACTCAAGTATCTGTAACGCCTCCCTGATCGGTATCCTCGAATAACCGAGACTGTCAGCTAACTCTTCCTGGCGCAGTGGGTCACCAGAATGCATACGTCCTGATAAAATTTCATTCTGAATAGCTTCCGCTATATAATCACATACTCTTTTATTTCTCATAATATAGCATTATATCTGATTTTGGATACAATTTCCAGTCGAATCTTTTCTGATGATAACTTTTTAGTTTCTAAAACTTACGATTTATTTACTTCAACCTTATAAATGATTATAGACATAACCGCTGTGATAAACTCCGTAACCGGGAACGCAATCCACACACCCATAGGTGAACTCATTGCACGACTTAATACAAATGCAAGCGGTATAACGAGGACAATATATCTCATCAGCGATATTACAAGCGAAGGCATACCCTTTCCAAGGCCTTCAAGTGCACCGCTGCACGTAACTGACACTGCTGATACTATAAATCCCAGACATATTATGCGAAGCGCCTTTTCACCGATTGCTATGGTAACTGCATTTTCTGTAAAGAGTCCCATCAGCCATCCCGGAACAACAAGGCAGAGAAGCGTTCCAATCACCATAATAGACACAGTCATCACGAGTGCTGTGATAAATATCGACCTTACACGCTTTTTCTCTCCTGCACCATAATTGTATCCTATTATCGGCCTGATTCCCTGTATCACACCACCACCCGGCAGATAGATAAACGACTGCAGCTTGTAATATGCTCCAAATACAAGCACACAGGCATCCCCGAATATCGAAAGGATGCCATTTACAATCGCAAGCAGTACCGAAGAAAGTGCAAGATTAAGAGTTGCCGGAATACCTACCGAATACATTTTACCAACCAGTGATTTTTCCCAAACAAGGTTTGATTTTGCGATGCATACAGGAAATGGTTTTGCAAAATAAAATATAATATAGCTTATCAATGTAAGTGCCTGTCCTATTCCTGTTGCGAGAGCCGCACCCTCCATCCCCATCTTCGGACAAGGTCCGAGTCCAAAGATCATAACTGGATCAAGTATGATATTTGCTATAAACCCTACAAGCATACATACCATAGTTTCTCTCATACGGCCGACAGCCTGGAAAATCTTTTCTGCTGCAATGCCAACTGTGACGATTGTAGAAAAGAGAAATGCTATATTCGAGTATCTAAGTCCCAAATCTATAACATCTTCATTTTTGGTAAAAAGCTCAAGGAATGCCCTCATTCCAATCCTTGTCACAACAATGATGATAATTCCATGTATAAAGCTTAAAACCATACCTGTTGTAGCGGTATAATTAGCCCTGTCATCCTGCTTTGCACCGAGCAGATACGCTATGAGCACATTTATTCCTACTCCAAAACCTACTGAAACAGCAGTGAGCACAAGCTGCACCGGATAAACAAGCGATAATGCTGTCATGGCATCTTCACTTACCTTTGCAATGAAAAAGCTGTCCACGATATTGAACAACGAATTTACAAGCATTGATAGCACCATTGGCAACGACATGGACATGACCAGTGGCAATATCTTTTTTTCCTTCATAAATGTCTGATCCATAATATATTAAATCTCCTTTCTCATCTGTTTTTATTACTATTCACATCTTACAATTTGGATAGCAACATTTTCACAATCCTAAAGCGCACAAAAAGAGACCACACACCCACTGTTTTATTCTCAGAAACAGTTAAATGTATAGTCCCTTTAAAGCCCGGACGGGCTGTTTGATACACTTATTTAATTAATCCTAAAGTATTATATCGACAGTCAACTAAATTTGCAAGTTAAATTTTAATCTATAACAGCATTATTTATTTTCACTGTGCTTCTGTCGAATTTTCTGTATCGCTGCTGTCATTCTCTACTGTTGGGTCTACATATGTATACTCATTCTCAGATTTTCTGAAAATAGTATCACTTGATCCCACCTGGCAAACTGTGATTACATCGCCATCTTTTACGTCTGCCTTATCAATAGCAAGCATACCATTTGAAAAATATGTAGTTGTTATCTTTGAATCGTTTACGTATACCTTACTCCAATTGGTAAAATTGTGTCCGTAAACATATACTTTGTCACCCATAGGTGCATCTGCAACATTTGAGATGCTTACTTTGTCAATTCCCATCACAAGATCAGATGCAGGATATGGATCTGTTCCGTTATAGCAGTAACGCTCTCCGTATAGGATATCGTACTGCAAGAGATCAAGTCCATTCTGATATGTAGTCTCATCTGCCGAATTCATCTGTGTCTGGTGATAGTTCAATACTGTACCCTCGTGAATACCGACTTTGTTTGTTGTATTGGCAAGAAGCTGGTATGCGTAAAGGTCTGCATCCTCTTTAGCAAGTCCCATGTTGTTCCAAGTAATGTACTTTGTTTTGTAAATATCTCCTGACTTCATATCCGAATCCTGAAGTCCCATTGTAGGAAGATGATCACCAAACATCACAACTATAGTATCCTCGTCTCGGTTTGAGAGCTCATCTATAAGGCTCTTTATAAATCTGTCAGACTCATTTAACTGGTTTACATAATACGTCCATGCATTTGCCTGCCCCTCATCATCTACTCCTGATACAGTATATATAGGATTCTCAATAACAGGCTCTGTAGGATAGTCACCATGAGTACCAACTGTGATTATATAAGTAAAATCAGACTGATCTGGTGTGGCATCAAAAGTCTTCATTGTCTCACTTACAAGGATATCATCTGTAGGCCAGCTTCCGTTTGGCGTATACTCTGTGATATTCATAAGCTCCTTGCTTGTAAATGTGTCAAATCCCATCTGCGAAAATGCATTTGCACGGCTGTAGAAATTACCACCGTTGTTGTGAACTACATGTGTAGCATATCCGATCTTTGAAAGATCTGATGCGATGCTCTCGCAGTCTGTCTGCTTGAGAATTGTTTTGTATGGATACTCACCAGTACCGAAATACTGCATGCTCATTCCTGTAAGCACTTCAAACTCCGTATTTGCTGTTCCTGCACCTACTACAGGTACTGTAAGATATCCGCTTGAATAATTCTGCTCTAAGTAATGGAATGTAGGAATAGGATCCTCATTCACATTAAGAAAATTGATCTCATCAGGATCGCAGAATGACTCGAGAAGAACGCAGATGATATTTGGCCCCGTCTTTCCGTCTACTGTAGTCTCCTGCTTTGAAGAGTTTACCTTCTCCTCCACATCGTCAACTGCCTGCTCTGTATAATCAGCAGGTTTCTGCATTCCGCGGTCAACAACTGTTGATGAAAATGAATATACGAAACCATAATCATTGTATCCTTGCGCGATATTTGAGTAGTAGCTGGCTACTACATTTGTGCTCTGTGCCACATTTGTTGTAACTGGTATTGCTACAAAAATAAGTGCCAAAAATGCTACAGAAACGCCTGCATAGCGGATTTTTCCATTGTATTTTGGTCCTTTTATGAATAAAGCTATAAGGAAAAGTGCAAAGCTTCCAAGCCCGATAACCACGATTGTAGCTTGCTCTGCCGTAAAATAACTCGTATTATTCATAGCCAGTAACTCTGGAATACATTTAAGATCCGTATATCCGAATGGTGTTACTCTGTTTGAAAGTACACAACCATTGATAATTCCAAGTATCGTCCAAACTCCGGTGATAACTATTCTGGCAAACGCTCTTCTTCTGAACAGATACACAAGAGCAAATGATACAAATACAAGGAATGAATTGTACATAAATGCCAATGTATGTGAGTCTACGAATTTACAAGCCGAGATAAAATTTCTTCGTGAAATAACCTCTATAATAAATACGATAGCCATAGCTGCGATAGCATGGAATAAAACTGAATATCTATTTAAAAAATCGATCTTTCGATAATATTTTTCTGAATGAACCCTGTCCGCCTTCACAAAGAGTTTCTCTTTGATCACATTGAACACATTAAATATTTTCCTCATTCTTACCTCCTTTTTACTAAATGATAATATAGTCAAAATTATCCACAAAAACAAGAGCATTTTTTTATAAAAATTAACCTAAAAAAAGTCGTTTTTGAGTAATTGTAAATAAATAATCCACCCTACATGCAAATTATTTGGGTATGATGCCTCTACCGGCTCTCCTTGTTGTGATATCTATAAACAAATAAACCTACTATATACAATAAAATTATTATCACTGTTGCCGCAATAGCAATATCATAGCGCTTTGTTCCGACTGCGCCTCCACCAAGAGATGATAAGAAAACAGCCGGAAATCTGCCAACAAGCGTGATAAAAATCCAGTGTGACAGTTTCATATCCGTAAGTCCCACCAGATACGACAGCAGATCCTTAGGAGTTCCCGGTATCAGAAACAGCAGGAAAATAATGCTTTCCGACCTCTTTGTACTCTTTAAAAATCTGACCGACTTGATCTTCTCCCTGCTCACAAACAGCTCAACAAAATCCATGCCAAATCTGCGCACAAACAGAAAAACAATCACACTGCCGATCGTAGTTGCCAGATCACACAACAAAGCGCCTTTCCATACGCCAAACGCATATCCCGCACACACCTCAAATGGTCCACCCGGAATAATCGCCAAAAGCACCTGAAAAATAACCATGCCCATAAAAGCCATCACACCAACAAAGCCTTTCTCATCCACCCATGTACGAAACATGGCAGGATCAGACGCAAACTTCACCATCGGCTTACCTATAAAATATGAAATAATAATAATGAAAATAGCTACAAGAATAAAGCCTGCAATCTTGAAGTATCTCTTATTCTTCTCCGACACCTGATCAATCCTCTTCTCTGTGAAATATATGCAAAAACTTACTATAAAACATTTAAAATTGAATTATAATGAAAAGATTATGTATCGAAAAAAGAGAAATGTAAATAGAACTGATGTATCTTTAATAAAACCTTAATATGTCTTTAATAATATTCCCCAGTAATATTTTCTAGTACCATTCTCTAGTATTGTGTCAATACAAAAACGGTCTCGCATTCAATAACCTAATTCATCGGAGAGTATATAGTATGTTCCGAAAGAACAATATGAACTGCCACGGAGTTCCATTCCCTATAGCAGCGGAAACAATTCCTGTCCCCTCACCGCCTATCCCGGTTCATAACCGTGGCTGACTTCATATTTTCTTGAGGAATATACTGTATACTATGCCGGTGCTCTCAGTCTTAAAATGCGAGACCCCATACTAAACACTAGTATATGTTATTTTAAAGATTTTCGAGTACCTCAGCCGCTTTTGCAAGGTAATCATTTTCGATTGAGTAGAACTCACCCTTATCTGCAATCTGTGCATATGCAGGATCAAGTGGAAGCTTTCCTAGCACCTCAACACCAAGCTCTTTTGCTGTAGCGTCAATATTGCTCTCTCCGAAAAGCTTGATCTCTTTGCCACAGTCAGGACATTTCAGATAGCTGAAGTTCTCAACCACTCCAAGTACAGGCACATGCATGAGTCCAGCCATATTGTAGGCCTTCTTTACGATCATGTTTACAAGCTCCTGTGGGGATGTAACGATCACTATTCCATCTACAGGAAGTGACTGGAATACAGTAAGTGGCACATCCCCTGTTCCCGGTGGCATATCTACAAAAAGATAATCTATATCTCCCCATACAGTCTCATTCCAGAACTGTTTTACAACTCCTGCGATAACCGGTCCTCTCCAGATAACAGGATCTTCCTCATTGTCCATGAGAAGGTTTACAGAGATGAGCTTGATGCCCTCCTTTGTCTCATATGGATGCATCATTCCGTTCTCATCACCGAGCACCTGATCGTGTGCTCCGAACATCTTTGGAATAGATGGTCCTGTGATATCAGCATCAAGAATACCAACCTTGTATCCCTTCTTTGCCATATTTACTGCAAGTGAAGATGTGACAAAGGATTTTCCTACTCCACCTTTTCCACTTACCACTCCGATAACGTGTTTGATATTTGAAAATTTATTCTGTTCTACGATAAAGCTCTGTGGTCCCTTGTTTGAAGCACAGCCCTCGCAACTTGATTTAGAGCAGCTTCCTGAGCTGCTGCAGCTACTATTTTCCGGCATATTTTATCTCCTTCTCTATTGTATTGCATGTTCATGCAAATAGTATATCACGTTAAAAGCTTTCATTATGCTTTTTTTAATAAACACCCGTATTCCTATTTATATTATAATATTTCATCTATATTTTGATGTAATTTTCACGGTCTATCTCGATAACTGCATAATAATTCAGTCCAAGTTTATCGCGTATCTCATGGCGTATCATGCCAGCTATTTCCTCATCGCTCAACTTGCAATTAAACGGTACAGCCGCATCAAATATGAGATTTACATGCGTGTCACCACGAACTATGCGAAAATCGTGAATACTATAATCGCTGTCAATGTTCTTTATGATATCAGTTACCCTTTCCTTTAATACAAGTGTAGCCTCGTCATCGGATGCGACCGGATCCATATGTATTGTGACGATACATCCCAGATCTTTATGTATCTTGCGCTCGAGGTTGTCGATTATATCATGAAGCTGTATCAGATCTCCGTTTTCTGGTACTTCGGCATGAAATGAGACAATCCTGTGCCCTGGCCCATAATCATGCACCATAAGATCATGTATTGCTAGAATGTTATCGTCGTAGTTTGTCGCTACTTCCTTCAGCTTTTCGACAAACTCCGGCTCCGGCTTCTCCCCAAGCAACGGATCTATTGCCTCCTTAGCTGCGGAAATACCTGAATAAAAAATAAATGCCGCTACAAATACACCTCCGATACCGTCTGCATGCCAGCCTCTCATGTGATCTAAAAGCGTAGTCACAAGTACGACTGACGTTGCTACGCAATCAGATAAACTGTCTTTTCCTGCCGCTGTAAGCGTCGATGACTTTATCTTGCTTGCAAAATAGAAATTGTACAGCGCCATAACACATTTTACAGCAATCGATGCAAGAAGTATTCCAAGGATAACCGGAGAATACTCTATCGCTTCAGGCTTTCTGATCTTTGCAATTGAATCTCTGAAAAGCTCAAATCCCATGATAAGGATGATCGCAGATACGGCCAGTGTCGCTACATACTCCATTCTCGCATGTCCGTAAGGGTGCTCCTCATCAGGTCTTTGCTCAGCCATCTTAAATCCGGCTATAGTGATGACCGACGATCCCGCATCTGAGAGATTGTTAAAAGCATCTGCAGTAATAGAGATAGCACCACTTATCGTTCCTGCAAAAAGCTTTCCTGCGAAAAGTGACAGGTTTAACACTATTCCGATGATACCGCACAACATCCCGTACCAGTTTCTTTTTTTATTTTCAATATCCGCTTGCTGTTTCATTTTTCTTCAACTCTGCTTATTTGTAACGATTAATCCACTAATCCAAATCTATTGAATGGGTAATAGCGAAGTATTGCTTTTGCCAGAATATCATCTTTTGATATATATGGACTGCTGTACTCCTCCGGATGATCTATCCAATATCGTGCATCACTTGATCCATTTCTATTATCACCAAGCAGCAGATACGAATTTTCCGGCACTTTGAATTCATATGGTCCTGCATTTACGTTCCATTCGTCCTCGCCATCCTGATTAGATTTCAGGTAATCCTCTTCTAACAGCTCTCCATTGATATAGATCTGTGCATTTTCTATTGTTACTGTTTCTCCCGGCAATCCTATAACCCTTTTTATATATTTCTCTCCGTCTCCACTTGGCGCATTGAATATAACAATATCACCTCTCTTTGGATCTGAAAATGTGTATGCAAGCCTGAAACCAAATATATCGTCCCCCGGAAGTATTGTATTTTCCATCGATCCAGACGGTATATTAGCATTGATTATCACATAATTCTTGATAACCATTGCTGCAACAACAGCTATGGCAATCGTAACTATCCAACTAAGTATTTCCTTCAATGCTGATGTCTCCTCTTTTTTGTCACTATTTTTGTTCTTTTTTCCCTTTTTATCTTTTTCCTCTTTATCAGTATCTATCTTAGATTCTTCATTTTCTGTGTCCTTAATTTCGTCATTTAAATCAAGTATTTCCATTTTCAGATTCTCCTTCCATATATATGTAAATGTTTAGTCAAGCGCATTAAAGTTCCTCTACGGTGATATCCACCATTTGAGAAAATCTTCATTTGTAAAAAACAGACTTGTAAGTCCGTATTCTGCTATCTCCTTCGGTGTCAGCGTCTTTGCAACAAAAGCATTTATCTCATCGGGGAACTCCCTCTCGAGACACCATACCGCTTGGAGGCTCATCGGCTTTGGCAGATCATATTCATGCACCAGCTCTCCTCCAAAATCTATAATGCAATTCCAGTTTGACGCATTTCCAAGTATCCTCTGCTTTATATTTTCCACTATGACAGCCTGAAGATGTCTGACTTTTTTATAGTGCCTCGCGCGCGCAAGCAGCATGGCATTGCGGTTGTGAGTGTTTACCACAAGCTCCATAGGATCCGTAAGCTCGTTTGAAACTACGCAAAATACCGGCTCTATATCGTAATACTCCGGCCTTAGTATATATGAATTGCGATATGCAGCTGATTTCCTTGGAGTTATAAGGTCTGCCACCACATCTGTATACACGATTCCCGGCATATCCTCCATAACATATTCCATGGATGTGATATACGGTGCCATAAACTGCCAGAAAGCCCTGATATTTTGCTCAAATATTATCATATCGTATTTGTCAACAAACTGTCCATAGTCATATGGATAATTTTGCCTGTAATGTGCAAAAAGTGCCTTGTGTATGAATGCTATTTTTAGCTTTTTCCCCATAAAACCGTTTATTACAGTCTTTATTGGAACTTCAACTTCCCGCTCTTTTATATAGACACTCACCTGGACAGCCCGGCTTACCAGATCATTTTCTGCTTCATATTCTCCTACAAGCCTGCTTCTGCCGTCAGACAGATACTGTCCAAGTGTGAGCGGGCTTTTCCCAAAATAATCAATAATTATCTGACCAATATGCTGTCTTAGCTCTATAAGCCTCTCATCATGCGCAGCTCCATCCCTCGATATGCTGATATTTAGGAAACGCTTTTTTATGTTGAGCTGAAAAGAAAAATTATCTATCCATGATGGAGCAAGCTCCAACGTCTTAACTGTCTCTGCCACAAGAACACCCTGCTGGTAAAGTGCTGATTTTTCAAAATATCCCCTGTGCTTTGGATGATAGATAGCCACATATCCCTCTAGAAGATCATTATCTACGTGGATAACATTCATCCCGACAAGCTCATTTAGCGGATAATTCCACTCAGGTTGAGGCTGCTTAAGACAAATCACCTCCGCATCATATCTGACTGTCACCGGAATAGGAATCGTAAGCATATAATGCTTTATCGTATACACTATAAAGTCCAGATTAATATACGGTGCATATGCCGGTTTTACAGGTAAAGTAATCCTCGTTCCCGCTGTTTTTTTCTGAGATATCACATACTCGATCTTGCCGCTGTCACCGAACCATTTTGCCATGACAGGTGCCGTATTCTGTGGATTGCTCACATTCCATGCCGTATTTATGACTTTATCCTTTTTCGACTCGATAAGTACCGCCTTTGAGACTGTAAAACATGAGCAAAGCCCGATCCCATAGTGAGAGAGCGGCTCATACTTAAGCTTTTGATTATAAAAATCCTGACTGGTGTAATAGCTTGCTCCGACTTTTGAGACATAGTTTTCCAGATCATATTCATTTATGCCAATACCATTATCTTCGATTATAAAAATTCTCGACTCAGTATTGTAAGTGATCGTGATCTTTGGCTCGTAAAGCGCTCTGACCTGACGCATCTGTCTTGCCTGCTCCATCTCGAGAAACTCCGTGCCCCAGCTCCACTCCAGAGCCTGACGCACATTGCACGCATCGATGGCATTGAGCAGCAACTCCCTGATAAATGCCTGCCATGACTCATAAAACTTCTGGCTGGCAAGAAGAGGCAACATATTCGATTTTCCTAATTCTACCTGAATACTTTTCATTCGTTTATCAATACTGCCTGTACTAAATATCTCTCACTTGAGTCTGAGGTACATGTGGATAGTGTCACTATCGCACTTTCTCCTGTTACATTTACATCTTTCCTTACATATCCGTTGTTTACTGCCTGTTTTAGTGCATCATCCAGATAAGACTGCATATGCTCTGCCGAATCGAATGTATACTTGTACAGGATATGTGAGGCATCTGATGTGTACGCTGCAAAGATCTCATAGATAAAGACCTTATCCTGCGTATATATATATACATATTTATCAGTGTCAAAAACTGTCGAATCTTCAAAATTATGTAAAGTACGAAACATCGCACCTGATCTCATATTGTGTCCGTAGATTATCGTATTGTAATCCGTAAAATCCCTGCTGTTGGCTTTTTCCGTGTAAATACAGCCCGGATGCCCTTTCGAGCCGTCCAGATTGTGACTGAGATAATACGAATCATCTATCGGATGCTGCAACACCGGATAATCTATATCAGTGCCCGGCACATAGATCCAGGCATAAATATCCTCATTTATGCTCTTTAGCTCATCCCAGTTTATATTTTTCTGTGGGATATCCGGCAATTCATTTGTGTCTGATACATCTGTGCTATCTGCTGTTGTCTCTTTTTTATCTGTCTGTGTATCCGCCTGCAAGGGCTGTCCACTTGTTGTGGTATCCAAACCGGAAACAGTATTTACCGACTGCTGCAGCTTGTAGTATTTATTCACCGCGCTTTTCTCCACGAGTGTGGTATAACCCCATACCGAAAGCACGGCAATCAATATTATGAGAAGGATAATACACAGTATTTTATATATATTGCTCTTATTTTCCATCGCTATCCAAACCTGATTTCATAGCAGCTATCATAAAAATGACAATTGCTACAGAATTTCATACATTATTAATGTATCATAGTATATTACATATAACAAGAAAATGAAAGTGCACATGCATGCTGCCACACGCTAAAGTGTGAACAGCGGCATGTGCACATCTCATGTGCCATCGAAGAACTCCTATGCTCTCCTTGTGACCTTTCTTGTACATATTGCAATACCCATTAGGGAGAATATTGCAATAACCGGTATGGCAGGAAATCCGTTTCCTGTTTTCGGTGACATTTTCTGACTTGAAGAACTGGTGCTGGTTCTTGCTACAGCGGCACTGTCTGCAGAACTGTTTCCGCTGTTTGTGGTGTATGAGTTTGTAGTGTTTGTTGTAGAATTGTCTGTATTATTAGTTGTATTATTTGTTGTGTTGTTAGTCGTATTGTCAGTATTTCCGCCATTGTTATTTGTAGTGTCGTTTGTAGTATCATCAGGCTGCTGATCTGAGTTTCCACTGTTATTGATCTGTTGATTAGGTGTAACACTTGTACCGGCTTTATACTTTACGATTGCAACAGTTGAGAACGAATACAGTGTAACTTTTACATAACCATCACCTACAACTGTGTTGCATACTTCCCAGGTTCCATCTGCTTTTTTGTGGAGTGCGTATACATTATCACCGGCTGTAACACCTGAAATGTGAAATGTTACCGTAATTCCTTTTGAAGCATCGGAAACTGACGGATGAACATCGGCTATTGCCAGAATGCTGTCAACTGAACCTACATTGTCTGCCTGTGTCTTTGCCTCGTCCATAACAGATGACTCAACAGTATTATATGAAACCGTTCCGGAACTGATTTCCATTGACGTGATCTTGTTTTTGTAAGCTATAGCTTCCTGATCCCTACTTGTCACTGATGGAGATCCCTCTGCGTCTGCAAAAACTGTAGTTCCCATTGCAAGAACCAACAGACATGTAATAATTGCTGCAAGTTTTTTTCTCATTTGATCCATACCTCCTTTCCCTAATAATCGTGACCATTTTTCATTGTATACATGCGCTATGCTAAATGATCGTATATATCAAACATCTTAAGATGCTTAATATCGTTTTATCGCTATTCTTTCGCTTCGGTATAAAAAATATTTATCACCATATCATAGAACTGCGCCTGATCCACATTGTATTCCTCATATGTGTCTCCCTTTACAGTCTTACCCGGCACCGTGTACATGCGCTCAGGCGAATACTCATAACTCATAAGCGATGTGACAAGCGATGTAAAATCCACATCCGTCACAAGGTAATCCTTTATCGAATTGTATATGTCTAAAGCAAGCACGGAATTAGCCTGTGACTGACTCTGTATCCTCTGTATAAAGCTGTTTAGATACTGCTCCTGTCTCTGCAGTCTGTCTGTTGCACTGTCAAACTGCGAAGTATCTCGGCTTCTGAGATAACAGTATGCCTCATTGCCGTTTAATGTCTTTGTCTCTCCGGCAGTTAGATTTACTCCCTTTTCAGGTGAGGTGATATCCTGAAGCACATTGACCTCTACACCACCGACTGCATCATTTATATCACCGATAGCGTCCATATTTATAGACATATATCCGCTTATCGGAAGATTGTAAAACAGTTTGGAAACTGCATTTACCGAACGCGAGCAACTGAGCTTTTTGCCGTCTCCGAAGCCATGCTGGCCGCATATCTGTGCGTTTATCTCTCCAAGACTCTTTCCATTTTCGTCATACGCCTCAATGGTGGTCATGGTATTTCTGTTTATCGCCACAACCGAAAGCTTCTCTTTTGCTTTGTCTGCTACAAGTAAAAACATAGCATCCGACTGGCCTCCGCTTACGCTGTCAGGTGCAGTCTCGACCGGACCATCCTTGTCTATGCCCATTAGCAGATATACTTCAAGATCTGTATTGTATACATAATCCTTTCCATTGTATGATACGGTACCTTCCTGCCACTTTTCTTTGCTTTGCGACATACCATCAGTCTGCGTGTCCTTTGGGGCATGCTGTAAGTAATCAGCTGTCTCACTGCCCGTTGCATTGGTCTGGAAGTTTATAAAGACAACACCAACAATTACAACTGCCAATACTCCTGAAAGAAAAAACAGTATATTATTCAGTTTTTGTGAAAATCTGTCCCTCTTCTGATTTGCCATATCTACCATATTTGCCATAATAGCTGCCGTAATAATTGCCATAGTAGCCGCTATCATGACCATTCTTTTTGTTATTTACTTTGTTGAGCACTGCACCGAGTATACGGACTCCAGATGCCTCGAGCTGCTTTTTGACACTCTGTATCATTCTTGCACTCGCCATGCCCTGTCCTATTACCAGAATAGCGCCATCACAGTGTTTTGCAACTACTGCAGCATCAATTGCCGCTCCAATAGGTGCACAATCCAGTATAATATAGTTAAAATGCTCTTTTCCAAAATTTAGAAGCTCTTTAAAATACTTCTTTTCAAGTATCTCTGTCGGGTTAGGAACCGAAGGTCCCGCAAATATCATAAAAAGTCTAGGAATCTCCGTGCCATACATGACCTCATCAAGGCGCTTCTGTCCTGACAGATAATGTGAAAGCCCACATATCTCAGATCCATCTCCGGTTGTGGCACGAAGTCGCCCCACCAGAACGGATTTACGCATATCAGTGTCTATAAAAAGCACACGCTTCCCTGATTCTGTAAGCGATCTCGCCAGATCAAGGGCAACCGTACTCTTTCCCTCATTCGGAACCGAACTGGTAATAAGAAGCGTGCGCACATCGTCTCCACAGAACTGTATATTAGTCTTTAGGGCACGCAGCGACTCTTTCATTGTATAGCTTTGTTCTTTTAATTTACCAAATTTTACTAATTCCACCTGCTGTATCTCCTAGCGTATATTACTGTTCACACTTACGAAGCATTTTTCTTAATTGTGCTCATTCTTTTTCCTGTGACTGCCCTTGTGCCTCTTGCTCTTTTTGCTGCTCTCACCGTCATCCTCGCTCTCCTCAAGCGGAAGCGAACCGAGTATATTCATGCCAAGCTTTTTTTCCACATCCTCTGCATCAATAATCGTATCATTGAACAGATATGATATAACGACAATAGCAATGGAAATAAATGCTCCTGCAAAAGCTCCGAGCACTGTGTTCTTTCCTATATTAGGGCTGACTGCTCCACCATCTGCATATCCGCTCTGTATAATGGTAGGCGGGTCCTGATTCATCTTCTCCGCGATATACGCTGACGCGACCTTTGCTATCTCATCAGCGATAACCTTTGCTCTCTGCGGATCTTTGTCCGTCACGGTGATGTTTAACACTCGTGAGTTAGATGGATTGTCAAGTGTAATCTTGCCACCGAGAGACTTGTAATTCTCGTTGAGCCCCAGATTTTCGATAACCTGATCGAGCACCGGACGTCCTTTTACGACTACAATATAATCATTTGTCAGACTGGTACCGGTCTGAATATCCGCCAGACTCGTGATGGAGGTACTTTTCGAAAGCACATACAGCTCTGAGGTAGACTCATACATCGGAGTAATTAGAAATCTGCTGACACAGAAAGCTATCGCTCCGGTGATTATCGTGGCTATCACTATCCACTTCCAGTATGAAATTATCTCGAGAAAGAGATCTTTTAAGTCTATCTCTATCTCGTTGTCAAAATCCTGTTCTCTCTCCATTATCTATCTCCGTTGCAGCCTGCATGCACTTGCAATTATATATAATTATCTTCCATTTAAAATGTCATCAGGTGTAGTCTGCATGATCTCCTGTGCATAATCCTCACCGAACTTCTTTGCCACGTATTCGTAACATTTCTGCATATTGCAGACACGTTCTTTTGTTCCATGGCTGTCGCTTGCCACAACATCCACAAGTTCTTCTTTTAATAGCTTCTTGGTATATTTCTTGAAATATCTTCCATCTATTCCAAGGATGGAGTCTGCATTGACCTGTATAAGTGCGCCCATCTCACGCAACTCGTCTATCCTGTCCACATCACGCAGGCACTCATATCTCTCCACATGGGCTATTACCGGCACATATCCGGCAAAAACAGCCTCTCTTGTCATCTTGTATACAAACGAATACTCGCTGGAATGTGAATACTCCGTCAATATGTACTGCGTATCTGCTAATGTATGACATCTGCCATCCCTGAATGCATCTATCATATCCGTTGCGACATGATACTCTGTTCCCAGCTTTAATTCTATTCCGAGGCGTTCGGCATATGGCTTTAACTTTTTAAAATGCTGTTCTATTTTATCAATCGGATGTGAAAACATCCCATGCCGTAAATGTGGTGTGAGTATTATCCCCGTAATGCCCTGCTTTTTTGCAACTTTGAGCATCTCGACCGACTCCTCGAGCGATTTTGAGCCGTCATCAACTCCATATAATAAGTGACAATGTATGTCTATCAACGTAATTTTCCTCCGTTTTGTCTTTTCGAGTACTCATTATTATACTATATCGACATTTTCCATGCAAATATAAATCCCTATCATAAAAAGCCATAAAAAGACTAGTGTTGTTATTGTCCAAATCCACTATATATTATATTATGATTTTGTTCTGTATTTCAGAAAATTACTGGGGGAATTACATATGAAACACTACGATGAATGTTATTTTGTCAAATATGACTCTTATGATGACCTGAATTTAATAGAAGTAGGGTGTCAGAAATGTGCACCTGATTACAGTTTTGGCCCGATCATCAGAAGCAACTATGTACTTCATTATATTATAGAGGGAAATGGTATATTATACCTTAACCAGAAGCGTTTCCCTGTTTCCAGCCATCAGGCCTTTATCATTCCACCATTTGTATCAGCCTTTTATCAGGCAGATTCTAATACCCCCTGGCACTACATATGGATTCATTTCAACGGACAAAAAACGTCTGAGTTCCTTAATAAAGCAGGGATTTCCTCAGATGAACCTGTTTTTATTCCTATGAGCGACTCGAATAATCTTGAACAATGTCTTTGTAATATTTTGCAACATCCCAAGGATGAATATTATTGTATAGGAAATTTGTATCAGGTTTTTCAAATACTTATTGATCAAAGTTCTAGAAAAATTGATGAAGAAAACCTTAATACCCAGCTTAATTATATCCGAAATACTATACAATTTATCAAGAAGAAGTACGCTGAGCCTATTCGAATAAATGATATTGCGGAGTATTGTGGTCTTGATCGTTCATACCTAAGTAAGCTCTTTAAGAAGGCTACAAACTATTCGCCTCAGGAATATCTAATGCATGTACGCATGACAAAGGCACGAAATTTGTTGTCAAAAGGTGTCCTGCCTATTCAAAGCGTTGCTTACTCTGTAGGATATCCGGATCCGTTTGCATTTTCAAAGAGTTTTAAAAAAGAAACCGGTTACTCGCCATCTGAATACCGTAAACTATTCGCACAACAGACCACCGTTTCTTCAGAACTTGACATTTCAGACAATAATACAACAAGAGACCTGTAGATACTACAGATCTCTTGTTTTTTACTTTTATACTTTATATTTTATTTATAAACTCTTAAGCACAAATATCTCCGATGAAAAATCCAGATGCCGCTTACTATCTATGACTATTCCTGCATTCATAAGCTCATCTCCGGTATATATGTTCAAAAGTTCATCGTTCAGAATATATTTTTTATCTTTGTCCAGTCCTCTTAAGTGTAGGCGTTTCCATGGACCATTTGGAACACTTAAATATTTGTAATAGCCCACAAGTGCTTCATTTTTGTCATCTGAAACTACCATCCACGCACCTTCATTTCCGTCATATGGATTTAATAAACGGTAAAATACTCCCTGCTGAATCAACGTTCTGTATTTTTTTGCAAAGCATATCTGTTCCTTTATAAGATCCTTTTCTTCATCTGTAAGACCGTTTAAATCAAGCTCATATCCAAATGTTCCAAACAAAGCTACATCTGCCCTCGTAGAAAGAGGTGTAACACGACCGACCTGCTGATTTGGAACTGCTGAAACATGAGAGCCCATGCTTGATAAAGGATATACATAAGATGTTCCATACTGGATCTTTATACGCTCCATTGCATCTGTATCATCACTTGTCCATGTCTGCGGTGCATAGTAGAGCATTCCCGGATCAAATCTTGCACCACCGCTGGAACATGATTCAAAAAGTACTTCTGGAAACTGGTTTAACAATTTCTCATATAACCGATATACACCTAAAATATACTGATGATATACTTTTCCCTGTTCGTCCGGATTTTTACCATTAGAATAGCACTCTGTAATATATCTGTTCATATCCCATTTAACATAGGATACCGGAGCTTTGGACAGGATATCAGACATAAGTTCATAGATGTAATCCACTACCTCCGGTCTTGAAAAATCAAGTACATACTGGTTTCTGCTTGGTGAAGGTATCCTTCCCGGAGCACAGATGATCCAATCCGGATGCATCCTGTACAGATCCGAATCCTTATTTACCATCTCCGGCTCAAACCATAGTCCGAATTTCATCCCTATATCTTCGATTTTTTTTGCAAGGCCTTCTATTCCATTAGGAAGCTTTTGTGTATTTTTGACATACCAGTCACCTAATCCTGTTTTATCGTCCTCTCTGCCTCCGAACCATCCATCATCCAGTACGAAAAGCTCAAGTCCGAGCTGCTTTCCGGTTCTTGCAATTTCGAGAATACTTTCCTCTGTGAAATCTACACCTGTAGCCTCCCAGTTATTGATCAGAAGAGGTCTTGGCCTGTCTCTCCAATATCCCCTTACAAGCCTTGTGCGATAGAGCTTATGAAAAGTCTGGCTCATTCCGTTTAGACCTTTTTCCGAAAATACGATGACAGCCTCCGGTGTCTGGAACGCTTCCCCAGATGACAGTTTCCACTCGAATCCCTCCGGATGAATACCAATCTGTACTCTTGCCATATCACAAGTATCTACATTTACCTGCTCCAGATGATTTCCACTGTATACAAGGCTAAAACCCATTGCTATTCCTGTATTTTCTGTAGTTTCCGGACGTTTCAGGCAAAGGAACGGATTGTACTCTGCACTGCTGCAGCCTCTTCTACTTCCGCTGGCCTGTATTCCGTGATTCAGTCTTCTTGTCCTGATATGCCTTTCTCTTGACCAGGCACCGGTAAGGCTTATCATTTCATAGTCCGAATCCGGCAGATCAATACTGGCACTTAGAGCACGCTCCAGATAGATGTCCTCTGTCCCTTTATTTATGAACTTTACATTTCTGGTTATTACCGGAAAATCTCTAAATATCGTATAAGACAGAATCATCTCGAGCCCGGTCTTTTCATCACGCATATTTATCTCAAGCGTTTCCGCTTCATCGTCTGCTTCCACGTATACTGCCGGCAGACCATCCAGTGTCTTTTTTCCATTGAATATATTGTGACTTTGATATTTCATGCACATGATATGGCTGCCATCTGTCTGCCTTACTCTAAATGCCGGTTCTCTGAAATCCCCTGTTCCAACAGACGGATATTCCATTCTTGTGTACTGTTCGCTCAGAAAATAATCATTTTCTTTTGTATACACGGCTAATGACCTCAGACCGCCCTCGAGCAGATATGAAAAGTCCTCTTTATGATGGATTTTTTTTCCATAATATAGGTTTGCCAGATTACCATTATCCAATATCTGGATAATGTAACTGAAATAATCATTATATATATGGAATTCTCTGGATACTTCAGAATAAATAATCGCCACTATAATTTTCCTCCTGATGTCGCAATTCCTTCTATAAACTGTTTCTGGAAGATAATGTAAATCAGCATCATAGGCCATACTGCCAATACTGCTGCCGCCATGAGCTCAGGATAGTTTACAGAATATGCACTTGAGATCTTTGCAAGTGCTGATGAAAGCGTAGCTGAATCTGATGTAGAATTTACTATCAAAGGCCACATCAGATCTTTGAAAGAAAACAGTGCTGTAAAAATACCCAGTGCTACAAGTCCGGATTTGGTGAGAGGAAGCATTATTTTCCAGAAAGTCTGCCATATGTTGCATCCATCAAGCCTTGCGGATTCCTCCAGTTCTTTCGGAAGTCCCATAAAAAACTGGCGAAGCAAAAATGTTCCAAATGCACTGACCAGTCCCGGGAATACCAATGCAAATATTGTATTTCTCATTCCCAATTTATCTACCATCAGGTACTGTGGAATGACAAATATCTGAGCCGGAACCATCATCTGAAACAGCACCAGTCCGAAAAAGAAATTCTTTCCCGGAAATTCGAGCCTTGCAAAGGCATAAGCTGCCATGGCACTAAAAAGCACCGCGCATAATACCCTGAAAAACATCATGGCAAATGTATTGATATATAATCTCAAAAAATCGTTCTGTTCGATTACAGTTTTATAATTGTCCCACTGTAAAACTTTTGGGAAAAATACAAATGGATTCATCGAGGTTGATTCACTGACTGTCTTTAGTGAGGTCAATACCATCCACAGGAAAGGCAAAACCATGATACAAGCCCCAATGATCAAAATAATATGTAATATAACTGATCCTGTTATTTTCTTTCTTCTCATAATCTTTTCCTCCTTTCCTACATGTAATTAACCCATTTTTTCTGTAATTTTGTCTGGATCACTGTGATAATCATAATGATAACCAGCAAAAGCATAACTATCGCAGAGCCATATCCCTTATCAGAGTATTTGAATGAATTGTTATAGAACAGATATACAAGAGATACTGTACTGTTGTACGAAGGACTTGTAACATCTATCATCATATAGATCACGTCAAATACCTGCATTGCTGTGATAATACTGGTCACCAGCACAAAGAATAATGTCGGGGAAACCAGTGGTATCGTAATAGACAGAAACTGTCGCACCGGGCTTGCTCCGTCGATGTTTGAAGCTTCGTAATAATCCCTCGGTATCTCCTGAAGGCCTGCCAAAAGTAGTACCATACTATAACCCACTGTGCTCCATATTCCTATGATCACAATGGATATCATCGCAACGTTTGGATCATCAATCCAATTTACTTCGCCCAGTCCTAACGCTTTTAGAATGTGATTGATCAGACCATAGTTTGAATTGTATAACCATTTCCATACCATGGTGACTGCTGCCGGAGCTGCAACCATAGGAATAAAGTATATTGTCCTGTATATGCCTTTTCCTTTTAATTTTCCATTCAGGGCAACTGCCAGCAGTAATGCTATTACTACTGTAATTGGGACTACAAGGCATGTATAAACCAGTGTATTTCTAACTGCACACCACACCTGTTCATCCGCTATAAGTCTCTTATAATTGTCGAGTCCTACAAATATATTTCCTTTTCCGAATGCACCGCTCTTAAAAAAACTAAGGTACAGAGTTTGAAAAATTGGAATAATATTTAAAATGATAAGTCCGATAATTGTCGGTGCGATCATAAACCATGCCCAGCACCACTCATTCCATGTTTTTTTTGCTATTTTTTTCTTCAAAATTCTCACCTCTATAGATAAAAAAATGCGGCAGCTTTTCACTACCGCATTCTTGTGACCGCTTATTCAGCAGCTAAAGCATCATTCATCATCTTTGCAGTATTTTCGCAAGCAGTTTTTACATCTTCTTTACCTGCATATGCATCTTTTAATAATTCATATGCTTTGTCCTCCCATACACTTGTCTGGTTAGAATATGGACGAATCTGTGCGTAATCTACCATATCAATGTAGCACTTTGTGTTGAAAGTTGGATAAGCCTCTGCAAATTTGTCAGCTGTTCCATTGTATGCTGAAATTGCAATTCCAAGCTCTGCCTGTCTCTCCTGGCCCTCTTTGCTGCTTAAGAACTCAACCCATTTCCAAGCCTCATCTGGATGCTCTGTTGTAGCAGCGATAGCATTTCCAAGTCCGTTGAAGATTGATGATCTTGTTCCATCGTTAGCAGAAGGAAGAACAGCGCAGTCAAAATTCTCTGTCATAAAATCTGTGCTGGCAAATCCTGATAAATTCCATGATCCGAATAATCCCATTGCACAAAGTCCATTTTCTATTGCCTCTGCTCTTGCCTGATCATCGTAGATTTCAGGTGAAAGACCTTCTTTTACATAGCTGAAATACTCTTCGATACCTGCGATTGTAGCTTCTTCGTCATATCCTGATTTCTTGTCATCTGTTATGATCTCGCCTCCATTCTGGTATACAAAGTTGTAATATCCTTCCTGGTTGTGTAAACCTGCGCAGAAACCATACTGTGATCCATCATCTTTTGTAAGTTTCTTAGCTGCCTCTTTCAGGTCATCCCATGTCCATGTCTCATCCGGATATGAAATTCCAGCCTCATCAAATAATGTCTTGTTGTACCAAAGTGCAATTGTGTCATAATCCTTTGGAATCGCATACTGTTTGCCGTCGATATTGTAAATATCATCAAGTCCCTGTGGATAATTTGAAAGATCAACGAGATCACTGTTCTTGATATAATCTGTCAGATCTAAAAGCTGATCATTTGATCCATAGTAATATATGTTGTTCGAGTGCATCCAGAATGTATCAGGAAGCGATCCTCCTGTACCTGCTGCCTCAAGTGCTGTCCAGTAATCACTCCAGCCGTTTACCTGGATATCAATTTTGATATTAGGATTTTCCTCCTCAAACTCATCTGCAAGAGTCTGTATCAATTTTGCCTGGTTTGAATCCCAGCACGCATAGCTTATTGTTACCTGATCCCCACTGTCTTCTGTTTTTGCATCTCCTTTGCTTGTTGTGTCTCCTTCTGTCTTGCCAGTGCTTCCACAACCGCTCATCATTGTTGCTGCCATTGCAGCACAGAGCAGTGCACTTACTATTTTCTTTCTCATAGAAACCCTCCTTGATTGCTTTGGTTTGTGTTGTTTTTTTGTGATATTATATTACCTCTGCCTTATGTAAAAACATATGTATTTTTATGTCATAAACATGGAAAAATGTGTCCTTGGATAAGAAATTTAGTCCATATTTTTCATCAGATTTATCATCTCGATCGCACCGAGTGCGCAGTCATAACCTTTGTTTCCAGCTTTTGTTCCAGCGCGCTCTATAGCCTGCTCGATATTTTCTGTGGTGACAACACCGAACATTACCGGAATGCCGCTGTCGAGCGATACCGATGCAATTCCCTTTGATACCTCATTGCAGACATAGTCATAATGGCTTGTCGCACCTCTTATGACAGCTCCAAGGCAGATAACTGCATCATATTTTCCGCTTTTTGCCATCTTCTGTGCCACAAGTGGTATCTCAAATGCGCCCGGTACCCATGCAACATCTATGTTTTCTTCTGCCACATCGTGTCTTACAAGTCCGTCTCTTGCGCCTCCTAAGAGCTTTGATGTGATAAACTCGTTAAATCTTGCTACCACGATTCCTACCTTAATTCCATTCTGTGTCATTTTTCCTTCGATTACGTTCATTTTAAGTGTTCTCCTTTTTTATTTTAATTTTTATTTTTGTGCTACTGTAATTTTGTATAGATGATACTACGTGTCTACATTAACTTTATTTGCTTCTATTTTCTTTACTTTCTTTTATTTTCATAGATTTACAGCATTAATATGACAATATATGTCCCATGCGGTTCTGCTTTGTTTTGAGGTAAAACAGATCATGTGCTGTGGCACTCATCTGGATTGGCACGCGTTCCTTTATTTCCATACCAAACTCGGCAAGCTGGTAAACCTTGTCCGGATTGTTTGTGAGCAGCCTTAAGCTGTGTACTCCCAGCTCCCTGAGTATCTGTGCGCCTATGTAGTATTCTCTTTCATCCCCGGCAAAGCCAAGTGCCAGATTTGCCTCAAGGGTATCCATTCCCTGTTCCTGCAGCTCATAAGCTCTGAGCTTGTTGATAAGTCCGATGCCGCGGCCTTCCTGTCTCATGTAGAGAAGTATTCCTCTGCCTTCCTCCTCAATCTGTCTCATTGCCGCCTCAAACTGCTGCCCGCAGTCACATCTCTGTGAACCGAAAACATCACCTGTAAGACACTCGGAATGTACTCTGCAAAGCACATCCTCACCATTTCCGATATCACCTTTTACCAAAGCTACATGATGCTCACCATTTAGTCTGTTTACAAATCCATAGGCTTTAAAATCCCCGTATTTTGTCGGCATATTTACCTTTGTCACCTGATCTACAAGCTTTTCATGTATCTTGCGGTACTCCTGAAGCGCAGCAATTGTGATAAATTTGATATTCCATTTTTGTGCAAGCTGCATAAGTTCAGGTGTGCGCATCATTGTGCCGTCATCGCGCATGATCTCACAGCAGAGTCCACATTCTTTCAGTCCTGCCAGTCTGCACAGATCTACTGTTGCCTCTGTATGGCCGTTTCTCTCAAGGACACCGTTTTTCCTCGCGAGAAGCGGAAACATATGTCCCGGGCGT
Organism: bacterium; assembly: GCA_963641405.1. Lineage (GTDB taxonomy): Bacteria > Bacillota > Clostridia > Lachnospirales > Lachnospiraceae > Roseburia. Next base: position 26,007 of record CAVICC010000028.1, read on the forward strand.
CTGAAATCCTCCGGTCTGGCATTTTCATCTACACATTTCATTGCGGTTATCGACCTCTCCGCTGCCGATATACCGGTGGTTGTGGACACATGATCGATCGATACCGTAAATGCTGTCTCATGATTGTCAGTGTTTTCCTGCACCATCTGTGGAAAACGCAGCTTTTTGACATATTCCTGCGACATAGGCATGCATATGAGTCCTTTGCCGTGCATTGCCATAAAGTTGATATTTTCTGTTGTGGCAAATTCTGCCGCGCATATGAAGTCTCCCTCATTCTCTCTGTCCTCGTCATCTGTTACAAGGATTATTTTTCCTGCTCGAAGCTCGTCTAAGGCTTCATCTACTGTGTTAAATTTCATCGTTGTATGTCCTTTCTATTTTTATTGTTGCGATTATTGCTGTTCTTGTGCTTATTATTAAATTTTGATCATAGTTCCTTTGATTTTTGTATATTTCTGACTTCGTAACTGTTCAGTACCTTCACAGTTGCGAGCCGCAAGCGCATTAGAATCAGCTTCGCTGATGGGCGCTTGCTCCTACATAATATACGTTTTCTTACGAAATATGCGGTACCGCATATTTCTGTACTGAATAGTTACCTGACTTCTTATTATTTTTTGTTATCACGGATTTAAGATCAAAAACCGTATCGTGCAAGAAAATCTCTCGTTATGCCATTTTGCTGACTGTTATTTCCAGTAGTGCTGTCTGGTGTGGAAGATAAACCATTCTGTGAATTTCCCGCAATTTCCTGCGCTCCTGCCTGTCCTTGGAATAGCAGTTTTTCAACATATTTTCCTATGATATCTGTCTCAAGATTTACGGTATCTCCCACTTTCCTGTCCTTTAGCACGGTCTGGCTGACCGTATGAGGAATGGCAGATATCGAAAAATTATCCGATCCGACCTTTGCAACCGTAAGGCTTATTCCATCTATGGTTATTGAGCCTTTTTCTACTATGTAGCGCATTATCTCCGGTGCTGCCCATACCGTGTACCAGATCGCATTATCGTCTTTTCTGACTGCGGTCACTTTGCCTGTACCGTCCACATGTCCTGCCACAATGTGTCCGCCAAATCGTCCGTCTGCCGCCATGGCACGTTCCAGATTGACGGATGCACCTTTTATTGCCTTCGCGAGCGATGAGCGGTTTAATGTCTCATGCATGACATCTGCCTGAAAAGCACCCGGCAAAAGATTTGTGACCGTCAGACATATGCCATTTACGGCTATGCTGTCACCTATTTTTGTTCCTTGCAGTACGCGGTCTGCCCTTATTGTAAGTATTGCGGAGTTTTTTCCACGGACAATTTTTTCTATTTTGCCGACTTCCTCAACTATTCCAGTGAACATTTATACCTACCTCCTCACAACATCACTTTCTATAAGAATGTCATCTCCCAAATGGATTACTGTGCTGTTTTTTAGCATCACTGCATTTGCCGGGGAGTCTGTTCCAAGTCCCTCTATCGGAGTTTTTGCATTGCTTCCACCAAAAAGTTTCGGTGCTACATATGCCAGCACTTTGTTTACTATGCCGCTTTCCAGTGCTGACCAGTTCAGAGTGCCTCCACCTTCTAACAGTATGCTGTCAATATTCTTTTCACCCAGCTTTGCCATGAGATCATTTAGATCTATGTGTCCGTCTTTTTCGTGTATGTGGAGAATTTCTATGCCAGCATTTTCTAGCTGTGAAATTTTTTGAGAGATCTTATGATCTGATTTATCGCTCACCGCTATGATGGTCGGCACTTCTGTGGCTGTTTTTACTATCTGTGAGTCAATGGGTATGCGCAGTCTGCTGTCACAGATTATCCTTATCGGATTTACTCCACCTTCTATCCTGCATGTAAGCAGCGGATCATCTGCAAGCACCGTTCCTATTCCAACCATTATGGCTTTATATCTGTGCCGGAGGTTTTGCACATGCTCCCTCGCTTTTTCTGTGGTTATCCACTTTGAAAGTCCTGAATATGTGGCTATCTTTCCATCCATTGTCATGGCGTATTTCATGACCACATATGGGCGTTTTGTCTGTATGTAGTAGAAAAACACTTCATTTAACCTGTCACATTCATCTTTCAAGACATCCTCAACTACCTCAATCCCATGCTCGCGCAATATCTTTACGCCCTTGCCTGCGACAAGCGGATTAGGATCTTTTGAGCCGACAAATACTCTCTTTATTCCCGCCCCAATCACCGCTTCCACGCAAGGCGGCTGTTTTCCGTAGTGGCAACACGGCTCGAGAGTGACATACATATCTGCGCCCTGCGGTGAACCCTTGCAGTTTTTTAGCGCATTTCTCTCGGCATGCAGATCTCCGTACCTCTCATGCCAGCCCTCTCCGATTATCTCTTTCTCCTTTACAATCACTGCTCCAACCATCGGATTTGGCGAGGTGTAACCAGTTCCGCGTTTAGCCAGCTTAAGTGCTCTTTTCATGTATTGTTCATCCGTCATTTTTATTTCCTTTCCTCATATCTTATTGAACGTATGCCACAGCATACATCTCTAATTTGCTTCGTAACTGTTCAGTACCTTCACAGTTGCGAGCCGCAATTCTCGATTTATGCTGTGCCGTCAAATGTTCATTAAAAAAGCCCCAAACGCTAATCGTTCAGGGCTTAATGATTTCAAATGCTATAGCTTAAAATAAATTTCCACTAATAGCATTTTCATCATATGGAAGTTTATAAAATAAAAAACTCTGGAATGTATCAAACACTCCAGAGTAGATATCCGTTGTAATTATGATATTGCACCATATATGATAACTGAATTCTCAGCTATCTATACTTTACATATATCATATCCACATCTTCTTTCATCCAGACTTTACTGTCGGCTTCGGAGTCTCACCGAATCATGCCTTGCGGCTCGTGGGCTATACCACCGGTAGGGAATTGCACCCTGCCCTGAAGATCTATTAAATTAGTTTACTCTAACTATGATAACCATTTTTTTCATATTGTCAAGTAACTTTTTAGATAAAATCAAAAGATGCGTTTGGTTACGCAACTACTCGACGATAAAAAATGATTGCTATGTTTAGACTACACGAGTTTTTTCATATCCTCAGATATTTCAAAAATCGTATTCAAAATATCATTCAGGCTGTTGAGTGAATCCATGCTGTTCTCACATACGGTATTACAGCTCTCAGATGATGCGGCAACTTCCTCGCTTGTCGCAGACAGATTCATAATGCTGTCCGTGATATCACTATTCAGGCTGAGTATGTCGCTGATTTCCTCTGAAAGATTCTCAATTGTCTCATAGAGGAATTCTGTCTTTTCTATTACAAGATCAAATTTATCTTTTGTGTTGTCGATCATCTCATTTTGTTCTTCAACAAAACATGCTGATTTTTCCATGTTGTCGGATGCCTCTGTAACAGTATCGGTAAGCTTTGCTATTATTGTTCTAATCTGCTCTGTGGCTGCTTTTGTCTCATCAGAAAGTTTTCTTATCTCATCGGCAACTACCGCAAATCCTTTTCCGGCCTCACCTGCTCTGGCAGCCTCGATAGACGCATTTAAAGAAAGAAGATTTGTCTGCTGTGATATGCCTAGTATTGTTGCTATTATTGATTCAACTTCTTTGATGCTCTCATCCAGTTCAATAGTTTTTTCTCTTGTCTGCCTTGTCATCTCAGATGTCTCAACCGCTTTATCCCGGAGTGACATTATGAGCTCAACACCTTCAATTATTGCCTGTTTTGACTCGTGGGCACTATTTTTCATCTGAGTGGTTTCTGTCTCAGCATTGTCTATATTTGTCTGTATGTCATTTGTCTTAACAGTCTGTGTCTCAATTGCCTCAGCAGTAAATTTTACACTTTCTGAAATTTCTCCTACAGAATCCTGTGTCACTTCCATGCTCTGTGTGAGCACTTTTGATTTTTCTTTTGCTTCATCAAGGCTTGCAACGAGTTTTTCTGAATTGCTGATTATCTCCTTTGAAATTGCCTCTGCTTCAGACATCTGTTTGACGATTTCTTCGTGATTTTCATCTGTATGTTTCGCAAGTGTCTTTACTACCACACCTACTGTCACACAGAATACTATAGTATAAATCACCTGCATGAAGCACTGGTCCTGCATGTCAGGATATTGGATGAAATTCTTCACCCCTGCTATAACATTAAGAGCAATGCTGACAGCAAGCACTATATTTGTGAGCTTTAGACTCATGTATACAACTGTTGTAAGCATTATAGGGAATACAAGAGCATACATATAAGTGTGCCTCTGCGTAAGTATCGTCACAGCATAACTGAGCAACATGCACGATATACATGCATAACTTGCCATCTCCGTTCCCCTGAACCTAAAATAACATACAAAAAAAGCCACAAAAATTATCACACTGACTACAGCCCTCGGTGCAACCACCGACATATCGGCTGTCCAGTCCAAAAATCCAAGAAGCGCAATCAATGTGGAATATCCTATGATTATTGCTCCCAGTATAAGTGTAATCCTTGTTTTTTCTTTCTGCTGACGTTCTTTAATGCTCACTTAAATCCCTCATTTCTGTTATGGTATTAGTTACTTTTTGGTACCATTATACTACCGCAGTGTAGGTGTGTCCATATGATTTGTGATGTTATTTATAAGCAAAAGCCTCCCGTAAACAAATATTTACGGGAGGCTTTCATATTTTCTATTAAATTTTGTACTACCTGGTCTAAGTAATATATATCATTCGCACTAAGTTCACATTTCGCCTACGTCTCATGTTCACTAAGTGTTCAATGCCTAGCATACACCCTGAGCGAGCATAGCATCTACTACTTTCTCGAATCCTGCGATATTTGCACCTGCAACATAGTCAGTCTTTCCACCAACAGTTGCATCATATCTCTTAGCAGCATCTGAAATGTTGGCGTAGATTGTCTCCATAATTCCTTTGAGCTTTCCATCAACCTCTTCGAATGTCCATGAAAGTCTCTCAGAGTTCTGGCTCATCTCAAGTGCTGATGTAGCAACACCACCTGCGTTGGCAGCTTTTCCACCTACGAAGAGTACACCATTCTCCTGAAGGTACTTTGTAGCCTCGAGAGTTGTAGGCATGTTAGCTCCCTCTGTAACAGAGATAACTCCGTTAGCTACGAGCATCTTAGCATCTTCGATATCTAACTCATTCTGTGTAGCACATGGAAGAGCAAGATCTACCTTGTACTGCCATACACCGTGTTCACCATTCTCTTTTGCATGGTACTCAGCAGAAGGTCTTGCTGCTGCATACTCTGTAAGACGTGCACGCTTAACTTCTTTTACTTCTTTAAGAAGAGCAACATCGATTCCCTCTGGATCGTAGATCCATCCTGTAGAATCTGAACATGTAACTACTTTTGCACCTAACTGGTGTGCTTTCTCGATAGCATATATAGCAACGTTTCCTGAACCTGATACTGCTGCTGTCTTTCCAGCGATATCAACTCCGTTGTCCTTTAATAATGCGTGTGTAAGATATAAAAGACCATATCCTGTTGCTTCTGTACGTGCAAGTGATCCACCATATGTAAGTCCTTTTCCTGTAAGAACTCCCTCAAATGAGCCGCGGATTCTCTTGTACTGTCCAAACATGAAACCGATCTCTCTTGCACCTGTTCCGATATCTCCGGCTGGTACATCGACATCTGCTCCGATATATTTGCAAAGCTCTGTCATGAAGCTCTGGCAGAATGCCATGATCTCTCTGTCTGATTTACCCTTAGGATCGAAATCAGAACCACCTTTACCTCCACCGATTGGTAGTGTTGTGAGTGAGTTCTTGAATACCTGCTCAAATCCTAAGAATTTGATGATTCCAAGGTTTACAGAAGGGTGAAGTCTTAATCCTCCCTTGTATGGTCCAATTGCATTATTGAACTGAACACGGAATCCTCTGTTTACCTGAACCTGTCCATTGTCATCTACCCATGGTACTCTGAACATGATCTGACGATCTGGCTCGGTGATTCTCTCAAGAATCGCGTTCTTTTTGTATAAATCCTCATTTGCATCGATTACAGGTCTTAAAGACTCAAGAACCTCTGTTACTGCCTGTAAAAATTCAGGCTGATCAGCATTTTTCTTCTGTACTACTTCGAGTACTTCATCAACATAGCTCATTCTTTAATCTCCTTTACATAAAATAATTTGTACATATTCATCAACAACTTTATTTTATATAAGTTTAATGCTGTAATCAAGTAAATTTTGAAAGTTTTATATAAAAATAATTCATTTTATTTATTATCTTCGTTTATACTATCCCAATTCTGATATTGATTTTCTTCATCGTCACTGTATACAACTTTGAAATAATCTGTGAGTTTTGCAAGAGCCCGAACCAGAACTTTCAATTCTGTATCATCGAGACCATCTTTTATGTGCTCTATCATGTGTACATGAAACTGCTCATGATGATAAAATGCACTTTTTCCTTTGTCGGTAAGTGACAGCTTTACGACTCTTTTGTCCTCCTCACTACGTATCCTGTTTACATAACCCTTGCGCGACAGACCATCTATGGCCTTTGTCAATGTGCCAAGTGTAACCGACATCAGCTTTGCCACTGTACCGGACTTCTTTGGCTCATCCACACCGATTGCCTCGATTATATGCATGTCGTTTATCGAAATATCCGAAAACTCCTCTGTAATCAAGCATCGTGCTTCAATATCTGTCAGATCTTTGAACAGACATACCAGTAATTCGTTTAAAGTTTCATCTGCAGTCATACCATACCTCTTTCTATGCTTGCTTTTACCATTCAATGGCACAGGCTCCCCACGTCAATCCGGCTCCAAATCCTGATAAAATTATTTTTTCTTTGTTCTTTATAATACCATCTTTACGAACTTTATCAAGCAAAATCGGTACACTGGCCGCTGAAATATTGCCACATTGCTGGAGATTGGTTGGAAATTTATCCATAGGCTGCTTTAGTCTTTTTGCAACTGACTCGATGATCCTGATGTTTGCCTGATGCAGAATATAAAAATCCACATCATCTGCACTCCAGCCGGTCTGCTCTAACAGCTCATTTATAGCCTTTGGCACGGTTTTTACAGCAAATTTGTATACCGCAGGACCGTCCATGGTCACATAGCCTCCAAGTGCAGACTGCTGACCGTTATCGGTAAAAGGATTTACCACCGGTCTGTTATCTCCATCGAGTGCCTGGCCTCCATTACCGTCAGAGCCTTGCACAAAACCTTTGAAGCTGTCGCCCTCATCAGTAACTATTGCCGCTCCGGCTCCGTCACCGAACAGCACACAGGTACTTCTGTCATTCCAGTCCATGATCTTTGAGAGCACTTCTGCCCCCACAACGACCGCATTGTGAAATCTTCCTGTCTTAAAATATGCATCTGCCGTAGCAAGCCCAAACAAAAAACCTGAACATGCAGCATTTATATCAAATGCCACGGCACTTTTGGCCCCTATTTCGGCCTGTATCTGGCATGCCAACGATGGAATAATTTTGTCAGTAGATACGCTTGCAGCTATTATAAGATCGATACTGCTGCCGTCAATGTCAGCGTCCTCTATTGCTTTTTTTACTGCCTGGACCGCCAATGAAGTTGTAGTCTCGTTTGTAGCTATGTGTCTGGCCTTTATTCCTGTTCTCGAACTAATCCATTCATCAGATGTATCCATTATGGCTGCCAGATCATTGTTTGTGACTATTTTTTCCGGCAGGACACTCCCGGTTCCAATTATTTTCATAATCATTCCTTTCGACTAATTGTAATTATGTAACTCAAACTTCCCGCATGTTATTTTAGTGTGGTGCCGCCTGGGATGCGGGATGCGCGGTTGCCGGTAGCGGAACTCGCTTCGATTGCTAATTTGTTGGCATCGATTTTGGGCTCTTATGATTATTTATGTTCATTTTACAGTTGGACATTTGAGCCGTGGTGTTCGCCTGTGACATACGCTTGATCTATGACGTGTCGTGTGGGAGTTTCATGCCGTGCTCCAGCTTAAGGTTGCATGGGCGCGGACTCGTTCAAGCACGCTACATATCGAATTTATATAAAGTAAAAAGCGCGTTTGGAGCACCCATGCATAATAAACTTAGCT
>CAVICC010000029.1:0-32140 GCA_963641405.1 bacterium
AGCTGATTCTAATGCGCTTGCGGCTCGCAACTGTAAAGGTACTGAACAGTTACGATTATTCTACACCGAAATGCTCGAAAAGGATCTTTTCTGCTTCTGCGTTCCACAGCCCACGGTGTGCCTTTACTGATGCATCAAGTTTTGCGAAAAGAGGATCTGTTTTTCCAAGTTCCTCGAAATCATCGATTGCTGTAAGCGGCATATCAAACTGCATATATGTAAGCTTTTTGCCACCAGGAATCTCTGGCAGATGACATGTAGCCTCTGCTATTGCGTCGATTCCACCTACGTGTGTAATCATAACTGCCGGATTTATCTTTTCTTTTGCTGCAAGATCTATTGCCTCTACGAGATCATCTGTGTTTCCACCTGTTGTTCCAAGGATATGTGTGCTTGTGTAGTGGCAGTTGTAAAGGTTGATCTCTGCCTTAAACTGATTGTCTGTAGGTCCGGCGAAAAAGTTCATACATCCGTCAAACGCAAGCAGTCTGTCTCCCATCTCTGCAACCGGCTTGATAGGAACATATACGAAAACATCGTCATATCCTTTTCCATCAGTAATTGCGAGTAATTCTGCCTCTGCATCTTTTGCTGTAGCTGTATTGAAGTAGATAAGCTCAATTCCCTTCTCTGCAGCTTCTTCTACTGTGATGCACTGTTTTGCTCTTGCGATCTTTGCATCATCTACGTCAGTTACTACTATACGCTTTGGCTTATTTTCAAAACAGAGACCATAGCTTACTGCTCCAAGTCCCATTGGTCCGCAGCCTCCCATTATAAGGATGTTGCCGCCCTCTTTAGTTCCCATTGCATGATCGTAGTTGTGCTTGTTTGTATGGTAATTTGCATGGTATCCACCGATGATACAGCTCATTGGTTCTCCAAGGGATGCCTTGAAATAACTGTCACCGTCATATTTGAGCAGACAGCCAAGCTCCATCACCTCGTGAGGCATAATGCAGTACGTTGCTGCTCCACCACAATATCTGTACGAATATCCAGGTGAATCAAGTTTTCCCTGATAATTTAGGGCTGGCTGTAATGCAAATTTCTCGCCCGGTTTGAACTGATCCTGCCATTTTTTTCCTACCTGTACGATATCTCCTGAGCACTCATGTCCTACGATTACCGGATGAATGTCCATATCCTGTGGTGCTCTTTTATGTTTTTTGCCCTGTTTTGCAAGTTTATATGTAGACATGCAGATGCTGTCGCTCATTACTTTTACTAAGATCTCATCATCCTTGATCTCCGGGAGTTCGAACTCCTCAAGTCTTAAATCCATTTCTCCGTACATTCTTACTGCTTTTGATTTCATGTTGATTTCCTCCTATTTCGATATGTATACTATGATATATTGATATAACTATGTTATTTTGATGTCTGTTTCATGTTAATTGCAATTTATTGCCATATTACAGCTCTGCCTCTGTGAAAAGTCCGTATATCTCGTCCACAGTTCCGCTTACCGCTTTATCTACGTTTTCTGCTTCTGATAAAAGGATTGCAATACTGCTTAAGATCTCGATATGCTCATCTTCCTTTCCGGCAATTCCGATTGCGATACGGACATTGTTTCCGCTCCCCCAGTCCACCCCATCAGGCAGTGTTATTATTGCAATTCCGGCTTTTTTTACATATTTTTTGGTTTCCTCGATGCCGTGTGGGATAGCTACATCATTTCCCATGAATGTGTTAAATACATTCTCCTTGTCGAGCATTCCCTGAATGTATTCTTTTTCGATACATCCTGTGTCATAGAGCATTTGTCCCAATTTCGTAATCACCTGCTCTTTGTTTACTCCTGTTACACCTGTTATTATGTTTTCTTTTCTTAATACTTCACTCATTGTAAAAACCTCCTGTCTGGCTATCTACTGCATTATCGAAATGTATTCGTTAAAATATGTCTTTAATACTTTTTTGATTATCCTTTTCGTCTCTTCCTCGTTTTTTTCAAATATCGAGGTAAGAAGACTTTCCTCTTCCACAAAAGCACTGCTTATCCTTCCGAGTATCTCTGTATTATCATTTGTTTTTGACTGCGGTGCTGCAAGAAATACCGCTGCTTTAATATTTCTAAGGCTTTGATCCGTGAAATTTTCACCTTTAAATGGTGTTGCCGATGCAAAAATAATCTCGTTTACCGCGCTAGTTTTACAGTGAAACAGTGCAAATTCAAGTTCTGGAAAGATCTGTGTCATCACACGCTCTCTTCTCATTATGTCATTTTTAAGTGTTTCTGACGCCGCCTGGCTGTCAGTAAGCTGTTGTGTGACATTTCCAACAAGCTGTTCCATAGTGCTTGTACTGTCTGCCTCGTAATTTTTATAATTCTTAATAAGGCGCCTGATCTTGGAAACTATCTCGTTTATCTTTCCAAGCTTTATGGAAAAATCCTCATCATCATGCTTGCTTGGCATCCTCGAATACTCATCAACCTTGAGTCGAATTGCCATTATGTCATTTGCATTTATAAGTGGTGATACCTTTACCACATCAATCTCAGGATCATCTATCACAAGCCCCGACACGAAAAAGTCAGTCCGTGATGCCACATACGGTGTTAACTCATCTCTTCCGTAGGTCTTTATTGTGACATCCTCTCTTAAAAAGCTTCTGATCTTTGTGCTCATCAGTCTTGCTACACCAAAGCCACCCGCACAAACAATACCTATTTCCACCTGGCGTCTGCGTTGTTTTCTTTCATGTATCCTCTCAAGAGCCGCTCCAAAATGGATTGCCAGATAACCGACCTCACTGTCAGATACCTTGTGACCTGTTGCTTTTTCTATGACTGTTGCCGACTGTCTGCACTGTGCAAACACATCCGGATACTCGCTTCTGATCTGATCGACCAGTGGATTGTATACATAAAGTTCATTTTCAATTCTGACTATCGCTGGCTCAAGATCCATCATAAGACCATATATAAGTTCGTCATCTTGCCTCATCTCGCAGGCATCAGTTGGGTCAAATACGCTTATCATCTTATCGATGATATCAAGCAATTTCTCAGCACCGATCTCATCTTTGTCTTCTATCTCATAATGGTTTTGCTTTGATCCTTTTATGTATAGAAGAATATTTGAAAACTCACTCTGAGGCATCTCGATATCGAATTCCTTTTCAAGCGCTTCTATGAGATGCTTTGCCGATGGATAATCCTCGTCAAGCCTTACATCGCTTGAAAGACTGCTTTCCTCAATGACATTTCCACTCATGAGTCTATCTACAGATATAGCTGTGTGAATGAGAAGTCCTATGTATGAGTCCTCCGCCATATGATTAAAGCGTTTTTCATTTACTCTCTCAAAGACATCTATTATGCGATCCACCACCAGGCTGTTGAGCAGTCCATATACCTTTACGCTGTTATAATTTTTCATCGCACGAAGCAATGCTTCCCTGTTTTCAAAAAATACATTCCTCAATGATTCATCATCCGTATTTTCATTGACGAAATGATGAAGTGCTGTTCTTATGTCTTTTTCTCTGCCATCTACTATGACCCCGTATCCAGGCTTTCTTATAAGTAACAGCCGGTGCTCCTTGAGCTCTTTTTCAATAACATCGAGGTCGTGGCTTATCGTTGCCTCACTCACTCCGAAAAGATTACTGAAATAGAATAGTTTCTTAGGAACCTTTTCACGCAAAAGTTCATATATAAGATATTTTCGTCTGGTCTTTTTGTCTGAAAAATCATTTTCATTCGTCTCTGTTACGACTTTTTTAAGGTTGTCCAGGTTCACGGCATCACCGTCGATCCATACTCCGATATTTTTCTTCTTGCGCAGTGTCAGTTCATAATCCGCAAGTCCTGCCGCTATATAGTCAAATTCTCTTTGGACAGTTCTCTTGCTGACTCCTATGTGCTGTGCTATGTCCTGTTCCAAAACAGGTTCATTTTTTTTAAGAACAAATTGTAATATCTGTTTGATCCTAGGTGTAAATTCCATGAACCCTTCCCCCTGTGTATATCTTCCGGTTTTACCTTAATTCCCCGTATATTATTCCGGCAGCCATACTTATTGTTACTTATTGTTACTTTTTCTTAATTTCTATTACTTTTATTTTTTCAAGCTTTCTACCAGCTCATCATATTCCGGTGCAGTCATGAAGTTGGTGATAGTTACAAGCCTTGCCTGTGGAGCACTCTGCATTGCTCTTTCTTTTAGATCCTGATGAGTTACAACTATCTGTGCTTCCGGTGGGATGCTAGATACGGAGGCATGTTTCACTTCTATATCAAGACCCGCTTTCTGGATTTTTTTCTTTAAAACACTGGCTCCCATTGCGCTAGAACCCATTCCTGCATCGCAGGCGAATACGATATGTTTGATCTCCTCTGCCGGGATTTCTGCTTCTGCTGTAGTTACTGCTGTGCCTTTTGATTCAGCTTTCATGTCCTTCATTTTTGCTGTAGCATCCTCGAGGCTTCCCTCATGCTTGTTTCCTGTAAATTTGATGATAGGAACTGCTATTACAAATGAAACCGCTGTTGCAATTACTACTCCTAAGAGAACTGCAAGTGTTGATCCTTTAGGTGCCATGAGTACAAATGCGATGATACTTCCCGGTGATGCAGGGCCTGAAAGACCAAGATCAAATATTGTGTAATAAGTCATCGCAGCGAGTGAACCACCGATTGCTGCAAGCAGTAAGATCGGATTCATAAGCACATATGGGAAGTAGATCTCATGTATTCCACCGAAAAGATGGATGACAAGTGCTCCCGGTGCTGATGCTTTTGTCTTTTTGTCCTTTGAGAAAAGCATGTATGCAAGTAAGATTCCTGTACCTGCTCCAGGGTTTGTCTCGATAAGGTAGAACACTGACTTTCCTGTCTCAGCAATCTGCTCAGCTCCAAGTGGAGAGAAAATTCCGTGGTTAATCGCATTGTTGAGGAAGAGGATTTTTGCAGGCTCTACAAATACTGTTACGAGTGGAAGTATTCCGTGTGTTACGAGTACGTTTACTCCTGCGCTTAATGCTCCAAGGATAACTCCCATGAATGGTCCGATCAGATAATATCCGATGATCGCCATTATCATTCCAAGTATTCCGACTGAGAAGTTATTTACTATCATCTCAAATCCTGCCGGAATGTGTCCGTCAACTGCTTTATCAAATTTCTTGATGACAAGTCCTGCGAGCGGTCCCATGATCATGGCTCCCATGAACATTGTGTACTCTGTTCCGCAGATAACACCGATCGTTGCGATCGCTCCCATAAGAGCTCCCCTGTCACCTCCGACTATTTTTCCACCCTGATATGCGATCAGGATTGGAAGTACGTATGTAAGCATTGGACTTACAATACTATTAAGCTGTTCGTTTGGAAACCAGCCCTTTTCAATAAACAGTGCCGTAAGAAGGCCCCATGCGATGAACGCTCCGATGTTTGGCATTACCATGCCGCTTAGGAAACGTCCGAAGGTTTGTATTTTCGCTTTCATGATATTCCCCCGTTTCTGAAAGTTTTTATTGTTTTGTTAATAGTAACTGTAAAATCAAATGCATTTGTTTTTCTTGTTAACTTTATTATATTAGGTGGCAAGTACTTTTTCAATTAATTGATTTTTAAGTTTGTCTCATTGCAAAATGACAAAGTTTGGGCAGAAAAAAATCACAGTACTACAAAATGTAATACTGTGATTTAAATGTATTAGTAATGTAATTTTTTATTTTATTGTATTAGCACCTATTATGCGTTAGCATTTGCCTCTTTAAGAGCTGCTGTAAGCTGAGGAACAATCTTCTTTAAGTCTCCTACCAAGCCGTAATCAGCTACATCAAAGATTGGAGCGTCCTCATCTTTGTTGATAGCAATGATAAGGTCAGACTCTTCCATACCTGCAACGTGCTGGATTGCTCCAGAGATACCGATTGCAAAATAGATCTGTGGACGAACAGTTTTTCCTGTCTGTCCTACCTGATAATCCTGTGCTAACCAACCGTTCTCAACTACGGCACGTGAACATGATACCATTCCACCGTTGAAGCATGAAGCTAAATCACGGAGCATCTCGAAGTTCTCTGCACTTCCAACTCCACGTCCTCCAGATACAAGTACCTTAGCGTCCATGATATTCTCTACATTGCCAACTGCCTTAACAACGTCCATGATCTCAACATAACGGTTGTTCTCCTCAAGAGTTGGATTATACTCTATAATCTCTGCTGTTCTGCCTGACTCTTTAGGAAGTTTCTGCATAACACCTGGACGAACTGTAGCCATCTGTGGACGGTTGTCAGGACATGCAATTGTAGCTATTGTATTTCCACCGAATGCAGGACGTGTCATAAGAAGCTGATTATGTTTCTGCTCCTGTCCAGGCATTGCATTGAGAGGGAAATCACCGATCTCAAGTTTTGTACAGTCAGCTGTAAGACCTGTCTTAACTCTTGCTGAAACTGTTGGTCCGAGGTCACGTCCGATAGCTGTTGCACCAACTAACATGATCTCAGGCTTGTACTCGTTGATAACAGATACAAGTGCCTGTGCATATGGCTCTGTTCTGTATGTCTCAAGTGCAGGATCATCTACAACGATTACCTTGTCTGCACCGTACTCACCAAGCTCTGTTGCAAGACCTTTTACGTTTGATCCAAGAAGTACTGCAGTAACCTCTGTATTTAAATCTGCTGCTAACTCTTTAGCTTTACCAATCAACTCAAATGCAATTGAGCTGATCTCATTGTCAACCTGCTGTGCGTAGATAAATACGCCCTTATATTCTTCTAAACCCATTTTGGTTCCTCCATACTAGATGATATGTTTCTCTTTGAATTTCTCCATAAGATAGTTAACTGACTCTGTTGGATCAAGGTTAACCTTTTCTCCGGCTCCCTTAGGTACCTTGTCAGATGCCTTAGCGATCTTTGTAGGTGATCCTTTAAGTCCAAGATCTGAATCATCAACATCTTTTAAGTCTGCTCTGCCCCAGACTGTTACTTCTTTGTCAAATGCATCGAAGATTCCGCCCGGTGTCATATATCTAGGCTCGTTTAACTCTGAAAGAGCTGTAATAAGACATGGCATTTTAGCTTTTATTGTGTGATATCTGTCTTCGTACTGACGTTTAACGACTACAGAATCTCCCTCAATCTTGATATCCTCTGCGTATGAGATTACTGGAAGTCCAAGATGAACTGCAATCTGTGGTCCAACCTGTGCTGTATCTCCATCGATAGCCTGACGGCCTGTGATGATAAGATCATAATCGAGATTTCTTAATGCTCCGGCAATTGTAGTAGATGTAGCCCATGTGTCAGCTCCACCAAGTACTCTGTCTGTTACTAAAACTGCATCATCAGCGCCCATGGCCATTGCCTCACGAAGGATAGCATCAGCTTTTGGAAGTCCCATTGTAAGAACTGTAACTTTTGCGCCTGTCTCATCTTTGATTCTAAGTGCTGCCTCAAGACCAGCTTTGTCGTCTGGGTTCATGATTGCAAGCATTGAAGCTCTATCAAGTGTTCCGTCTGGGTTGAATTTTACTCCACCCTTTGTATCAGGAACCTGTTTAATACATACTACGATATTCATGTATTTGTTCTCCTTTATATTTTCTACTATCTAAGTAATGCACCAGAAATAACCATACGCTGAACTTCTGAAGTTCCCTCGTAGATCTCTGTAATCTTAGCATCACGCATCATACGCTCTACATCGTACTCACGGATATATCCGTATCCACCGAATAACTGAACGCACTCTGTTGTAACAGCCATAGCTGTCTCTGCTGCGAATAATTTTGCCTTAGCTGCATCTACTGAGTAAGAAACCTTAGGATTTGTAGCGAACTCTGCCTTCTTCATTGCTGCTTTGTATACAAGATATTTAGCTGCATCGATACGTGTAGCCATATCAGCAAGCTTGAACTGTGTATTCTGCTGCTGAGCGATTGTACGACCGAACTGTTTTCTCTCTTTTGTATACTCGATTGTTCTCTCTAATGCGCCCTCTGCGATTCCAAGTGCCTGAGCAGCGATACCGATACGTCCACCATCAAGTGTGTGCATAGCGATTGGGAAGCCTTTACCTTCTTTTCCAAGTAAAGCATCCTTTGGAATTCTTGCATCTTCAAAAATAAGCTCATATGTAGATGATCCACGGATGCCCATCTTCTTTTCTTTTGTTCCGAATGAGAATCCAGGGGTTCCTTTATCTACGATGAATGCAGAGAAGTTTTTCTTCTTGCGTCCACGTTTGTCTTCTGTAATGCTTGTGATAGCGATGATGATATAAACATCAGCTACTTTACCATTTGTGATGAAACATTTAGATCCGTTAAGAACCCACTCGTCTCCATCTAAAACAGCCTTTGTCTGGCATCCCTGTGCATCCGTACCAGCACCTGGCTCAGTAAGACCGAAAGCTCCAAGCTTCTTTCCTGAAGCAAGGTCAGGAACATATTTCTGTTTCTGCTCCTCTGTACCATATGTCATGATTGGGTCAACGCAGAGTGATGTATGAGCTGATACAATAACACCTGTTGTTCCACAAACTTTTGATAATTCTTCTACACACATAACGTATGTAAGTGGATCGCATCCCTGTCCGCCATACTCCTTTGGTACAGGAATTCCCATGAATCCATATTTTCCCATTTTAGCTACTGTCTCAGCTGGGAATACTTCTGTCTCGTCAGTCTCCTGTGCAAGAGGCTTAACTTCTGTCTCTGCGAACTGTTTGAAAAGGTCGCGAGCCATCTCATGTTTCTGATCTAAAGTGAAATCCATGATTTATTCTCCTTGAAATTTATATTTTGTATTCGATTTATTTACATCGCGTCAACTGGTGTCTTTGTACGATCTGCGTTATATACGTAGAATCCTTTTCCGCTCTTGACACCAAGGTTTCCGCCTCTTACCATCTTGCGGATGAGTGGACATGCACGATATTTGCTGTCGCCTGTCTCATTGTAAAGGACATCCATGATAGCAAGGCAGATATCAAGTCCAACGAAATCTCCTAACTCGAGTGGTCCCATTGGATGGTTAGCGCCAAGCTTCATAGCTGCGTCGATACCAGCGATATCTGAAACACCTTCCATTTTGATGAAAGCAGCTTCGTTGATCATTGGAATAAGGATACGGTTTACTACGAATCCTGCAGCTTCATTTACCTGTACAGGAGTCTTTCCGATCTCCTCAGAGATTTTCTTAATAGCCTCAACTGTCTCTGCAGGTGTATTAACACCAGCTATAACCTCTACTAATTTCATACGGTCAGCAGGGTTAAAGAAATGCATACCGATCATTGGACGTGTAAGTCCGTTTCCGATCTCTGTAATTGAAAGTGATGATGTATTTGAAGCGAAAATACACTCTGGTTTAGCAATCTTGTCTAACTCAGCAAATGTAGTTTTCTTAACTTGCATATCCTCGAAAGCAGCCTCAACGATAAGATCGCAGTCTCTGCATAGGTCTTCTTTTAAACCAGGAGTGATTTTTGCAAGGATTCCGTCAACCTTCTCCTGTGTCATTTTCTCTTTTGCAACAAGTCTTGCATATCCTTTTGCAATCTTGTCTTTTCCGCCTTCTGCCCATTCCTGTTTAATGTCGCAGAGTGCTACTTCATATCCGTCTACCTGTGCGAATGCTTTTGCGATTCCCTGGCCCATTGTACCAGCACCGATAACTCCAACCTTCATTTTAAATCCTCCTAAATAAATACCTGAATGTCTATCTATTTTTATGATATGAGGGGATGCTCATGCACCCCCTATATATGTATTGGCAAAGAAAATTAATATTTCTCAACGATAGTAGAACATCCCATTCCACCACCGATGCAAAGTGTTGCAAGACCTCTGTTTGCTCCACTCTTCTTCATCTCATGTAATAATGTAACAAGGATACGGCATCCAGAAGCTCCAACAGGATGTCCAAGAGCAATTGCTCCACCGTTTACATTAACTTTACTCATATCGAAACCAAGATCTCTTGCTACAGCGATTGACTGTGCAGCAAATGCCTCGTTTGCCTCGATAAGATCGAAATCATCAATTGAAAGACCTGTCTTTGCAAGCACTTTCTTTGTAGAAGCTACTGGTCCAACACCCATGATCTCTGGCTCAACTCCACCGAGTGCTCCAGCTACCCATGTAGCCATTGGAGTAACACCAAGTTCTTTAGCTTTCTCTTCACTCATTACAACTACTGCAGCAGCACCATCGTTGATACCTGATGCGTTACCAGCTGTAACAAGTCCACCCTCTTTACCAGAGCAGCAACGTAATTTAGAAAGTGACTCTGCTGTTGTTCCAGCACGTGGTCCCTCATCTTTTGTAAACTCAACGATTTCTTTCTTAACCTTAACAGGAACTGGAACAATCTCCTCGTCGAATTTGCCTGCTGCGATGGCAGCTTCACATTTCTGCTGTGAATTAGCTGAGAACTCATCTAACTCTTCACGAGTGATACCGTATTTATCACATACGTTCTCTGCTGTGATCATCATATGATAGTGGTTGAATGCATCTGTAAGAGCATCATTTACCATTGTATCGATGATTGTTGCATTGTTCATTCTGTATCCGAAACGAGCTTTTGTCATAGCGTAAGGAGCCATTGACATGTTCTCCATACCACCGGCAACAACGATATCAGCCTCACCAGCCATGATCATTGTAGCAGCATCGTTTACACACTTAAGACCTGATCCACAAACTACGTTGATTGTGATTGCAGGAACCTCGATTGGAAGACCTGCTTTGATAGAAGCCTGACGAGCAACGTTCTGTCCCTGAGCAGCCTGGATTACACAACCCATTTTAACTTCGTCGACTAACTCCGGAGCTACACCTGCACGGTTTAAAGCTTCTTTAATTACGATTGCACCTAAATCTGCGGCTGGAGTATTGCTTAATGCTCCGCCCATTTTGCCGATTGCTGTACGGCAAGCACTTGCGATTACAACTTTCTTTGCCATTATATTATCTCCTTTAAATTGTATTGCACATTTGCGCTGTTAATTTTTTAACAAAGTCATTGTATCACATTGTAATAAAAAAATCAATTGCTTTTTGTTAATTCTTTATCAAAAAACCATCAGGTCTTCCTAATAGAAAACCTGATGGTCAATTATTGTTCCATCTATTGTGCCCGTGTTCATGCGAAAGAACAGCCAGTTTCCAGACAAATTACCAGCCAAAACCTGATTTGCCGCGTTTCGGCAGCTATCAGTAGTCAATCCGTTTGCTAACACCAAAGCAAGCTTACCGCTTGCTACTGGACTAAACTGTCCACTCTGATATATCACTTCTGTAATCGTATTTGGAAAACGTGTACTGTTTACTCTGTTTATCACTACGCTTCCTACCGCAACCTGTCCTGCGTAGGTTTCTCCACCTGCTTCACAATATATGATAGCTGCAAGAAGCTCTGCCTCACCTGACTGGGCACTAACCGCGACACCTGGCCCAACAGAAGTCCCAACCACCTCATCCTCCATGGTCTTTACCTCAGCGATCATGATTTGTGACTTCTGTGCTTCAAGCTGGGCTTCCTTTTCCTCTGCCTTTGCAATCTGCTCTGCTAAAGCCTGTGACTGTGCTGAATTAGCATCCTGCGCTTCCTGATTTATGCCGATCTCAGATGACACTTGCGAAATACTGGATAAAAGTTTGGTTTTTTCGGTCTCAAACTCCTCCTGTTTTGCAAGCAACTCTGTTCTTTCTGACTCAAGCTCTGACTTCTTTGCTTTTATATCTTCAAGTGATTCCTCATATTTTTTTAAAAGTGCTCTATCTTTTTGTACCAGATCTGATACATAGCTGGCATGATTAACAAAATCAACCATTCCACCTGCTTCAAAAAATATGGCCCAGGAAAAAGTGTTACTATTCTCATATGAATACTGTATGCGCAGCTTCATTGCTTCATACTGCTCTTCAACATCTGCCTGTGCATGCTTGATCATAATTTCCGACTCACTTATCTCATTCTGCTTTGCAGCGATCTCATCCTGAAGTGTAGACATGGATGCAGACAGTGTATTAAGGTCAGAATTCAACCCACTCATAGTATCATTCAAACTATTCTGTTCTTCTTGCAAAGTTTTTTCCTGATTTTCAAGTTGCTGCTGTTGCTGCCTAAGATCTCCTACAGAAGCTGCGTGTAAATCATACATCCCATATGAACTTGTCAAAATTCCTGCTGTCAATATCACAGCCAGAAGCTTTTTCTTTGTCATAATTTCTATATATTCTTTACAGTAGCAATATCAACCGGTGTCAGCCTCTCATGTGCTGTCTCAAGTGAAAGTGCAAGTGCATTTGCAGTATCCATAGCTGTGATACAGTAAACGCCTGTCTCGATTGCATTACGTCTGATAAGGAAGCCGTCACGGCTCTTATCTCCGTTACCCTGTGTAGGTGTATCAATTACAAGGTCAATCTTGTGTCCTAGGATAAGATCCATTACGTTTGGTGATTCCTGTGAGATTTTATTTACACGGAGTGCATTTACCCCATGCTCCTGAAGGTATTTTGCAGTGCTTCTTGTAGCATAAATCTTATATCCAAGTGCTTCAAATCTCTTTGCCACGCCCACAGCCTCAGGCTTGTCAGCATCCTTTACAGTCATAATCATCTGTTTATACTTAGGCAGCTGTACTCCTGCTCCAAGGAAGGCCTTGTACAGTGCTCCGTTAAATGTCTTGTCAATTCCAAGGCACTCTCCTGTTGATTTCATCTCAGGTCCCAGGGAAATCTCTGCTCCACGAAGCTTCTCAAATGAGAATACCGGCATCTTGATTGCAGTATAGTCTGCTGTAGGTGCAAGTCCCGGCTCATAACCCATTCCTCTGATTGTCTCACCCATGATAATTCTTGCAGCAAGGTCAACAATAGGAATACCTGTAACCTTACTTATATAAGGTACTGTTCTGGAAGAACGTGGGTTAACCTCGATTACATATATATCATCCCCCATTGCAATAAACTGGATGTTAATCATTCCTATTACATGCAGTGCCTGGGCAAGTCTCTTGGTATACTCTACAAGCTTGTCCTTTGCGGCCTGGCTGATTGTATGGGCAGGATATACCGAGATACTGTCACCTGAGTGGACTCCGGTACGCTCAATATGTTCCATGATACCTGGAATCAGTATGTCTGTTCCATCACATATTGCGTCAACCTCGATTTCCTTTCCCATCAGGTATTTATCTACAAGGATTGGATGATCCTGAGCTATTGTATTGATGATTCCGATAAACTCTTCTATCTCATCATCATTCCATGCTATCTTCATTCCCTGTCCGCCAAGCACATATGAAGGACGTACAAGTACGGGATAACCGATTTCGTTTGCTACCTTTTTAGCTTCCTCGGCTGTAAATACAGTTCCGCCTGCCGCTCTTGGTATCTCTGTCTTTTGAAGAATCTCATCAAACAGTTCTCTGTCCTCGGCTGCATCTACATCCTCAGCCTTGGTTCCGAGAATCCTGACTCCCATCTTCATGAGTGCCTCTGTAAGCTTGATTGCTGTCTGTCCACCAAACTGAACCACAGCTCCGTCCGGTTTCTCGATATTTACGATGCTCTCAACATCCTCTGCTGTAAGCGGCTCAAAATAGAGCTTGTCAGCTATATCAAAGTCTGTTGAAACTGTCTCAGGGTTGTTGTTAACGATGATAGTCTCCCATCCCTCTTTTGCAAATGCCCAGGTACAGTGAACTGAACAATAATCGAACTCTACACCCTGTCCGATACGGATAGGACCCGATCCAAGTACAAGCACCTTTTTCTGAGGATTTGTCTTAGCTGCCTCATTCTCACTTCCGAATACTGAGTAATAATATGGTGTCTCTGCTGCAAACTCTGCTGCACATGTATCTACCATCTTGTAGGCTGCCACGATGCCGTTGTCATAACGCATCTTCTTGATGTCAGCCTCATCTATATCTGTAAGCTGTGAAATAACATTGTCCGGGAACTCGATACGTTTTGCCTCTTTTAAAAGATCTACTGTAAGTTCTTCTGTCTTAAGACGCTGCTCCATCTCTACAAGGATAGCAATCTTGTCTATAAACCATATATCTATCTTTGTGATCTCATGGATATGATCATATTTTACTCCGCGACGGAGTGCCTCTGCGATAACCCAGATTCTTCTGTCATCTACAACGGCAAGCTGCTTATCAAGCTCTTCATCTGTAAGGCCTGTAAAGTCATAAGACATAAGTGAGTCAACGTGCTGCTCGAGGGATCTGATAGCTTTCATAAGCGCACCCTCAAAGTTGTCGCAGATGCTCATCACCTCTCCTGTAGCCTTCATCTGTGTGGTAAGTGTTCTCTTTGCTGTGAGGAACTTATCAAACGGAAGTCTTGGGATCTTTACTACACAGTAATCAAGCATTGGCTCAAAACTTGCGTATGTCTTCTGGGTAATGGCATTCTTGATCTCGTCAAGATGATATCCGAGTGCGATCTTGGCTGTAACCTTTGCGATAGGGTATCCTGTTGCCTTTGACGCGAGTGCTGATGAACGTGAAACTCGTGGGTTTACCTCGATAACACAATACTCGAAAGAGTCAGGATTGAGTGCGTACTGTACGTTACATCCACCTGTGATCTGAAGCTCGTTTATGATGTTGAGTGCAGAGCTACGGAGCATCTGATACTCTTTATCTCCAAGTGTCTGTGAAGGAGCAACTACGATAGAATCTCCTGTATGCACACCGACAGGATCGATATTTTCCATATTACATACTGTAATGCAGTTTCCGTTCGCATCACGCATTACCTCGTACTCGATCTCTTTCCAGCCTGCGATACATCTCTCTACGAGTACCTCGCCGACACGTGAAAGACGAAGTCCGTTTGAAAGGATATCAACAAGTTCCTGCTCATCGTGAGCGATTCCACCACCAGATCCACCGAGTGTAAATGCAGGACGAAGCACTACAGGGTATCCTATCTTGTTTGTAAATTCTATACCATCCTGGATATTATTTACAACCTGTGATGCTGCTATCGGTTCACCAATCTTCTCCATGGTATCCTTGAATGCCTGACGATCCTCTGCCTTAAAAATGGTCTCGGCAGTTGTACCGATAAGCCTGATTCCCTGCTCCTCAAGGAAACCGCTCTCAGCCAACTCCATACCAAGGTTAAGTCCAGCCTGTCCTCCAAGTGTAGGAAGGATGCTGTCCGGCTTTTCTTTTATACAGATTTCTTTTAAAACATCCAGTGTGAGGGGTTCAATATATACCTGATCTGCAATCTGCTTATCTGTCATGATTGTTGCAGGGTTGGAGTTTACAAGACATACCTCCACACCTTCCTCTTTAAGAGAACGGCAAGCCTGTGTTCCGGCATAGTCAAACTCTGCTGCCTGTCCGATTACAATTGGTCCGGATCCGATTACTAATACTTTTTTAATATCATTATTTCTTGGCATTACTGTTCTCCTCCCATCATGTTGATAAATCTGTCAAATAAGTACGCTGAGTCCTGTGGTCCCGGGCATGCCTCCGGATGGAACTGAACTGTGAAAATGTTCTTTCCTACATATTTGAGTCCCTCATTTGTGCCGTCGTTTACGTTTACAAATGCAGGCTCGGCTACCTTTGGATCAAGTTTGTCTGTATCAACCACATATCCATGGTTCTGGGAAGAAATGTATACACGACCTGTGGCAAGATCCTTTACAGGATGGTTTCCACCTCTGTGTCCGTATTTCATCTTGTGTGTATCTGCGCCTGTGGCAAGCGCCATAAGCTGATGTCCGAGGCAGATAGCAAAGATAGGTACTTCGCTGTCATAAAGTTTTTTGATCTCTTTGATGATCTCGACGCACTCCTTTGGATCTCCCGGTCCGTTGGAAAGCATGATTCCGTCAGGATCTGCAGCAAGTATCTCTTCAGCGGTTGTGTGTGCAGGGTAAATTGTAACTTCACAGCCTCTTTCATTTAATGACTTTGCAATATTGTTCTTTGCACCGAAGTCCATAAGAGCAACTTTCTTGCCTGATCCCTTTAAAACCTTTTTCTCAGAACATGTTACTTTGTCTACGACATTGCCTGTTGTGTATGCCTTGAGCTTTGGAATGATCTCATCGAGATCATAATTCTCATTTGTGGTAATCATGCCGTTCATCGTGCCCTTCTCACGTAAGATCTTTGTGAGTGCACGTGTATCGATACCGGCAATTCCCGGAATATCATTGTCTTTTAAGAAATCCTGGATAGTTCCCTCGCAGCGGAAGTTGCTTGGCATACGAGACAGCTCTCTTACTATATATCCGTCCGGCCATGGCTTCTGTGACTCCATATCCGGTGTGATTCCGTAGTTTCCGATAAGTGGATAAGTCATTACAACAGCCTGTCCTGCATAGGAAGGATCTGTAAGTACCTCCAGATATCCTGTCATTGAAGTGTTGAAAACGATCTCGCTTATCACTTCTCTAGTTGAACCGATGCTGGTTCCAGTAAATACATTACCATCTTCAAGAATTAAAAATGCTTTCATCTTTACCCTGCCCTTTCATATGTAGTTGCAGCTAACCTACGTCTGCGCAAAAAAAAAGAGGGCATCTCTTTTTTTTCGTATGTGGTATATCTGCTTAAATTGTAAAAAGTGTATCATAGTGAAGCTGATTTTTCAACTGTTTTTTAGTACCAGATTATATCAAATAGTTGCCTCTGTTATCCGAGCCCTTAGGCCACTATATCTTTTCTGCTGTGAATTGTTTTTTATCATATCTGAAAATGTCTCATCACTTCCTACTATGGTAACACATTTCTTTGCTCTTGTAACTGCCGTATATAGCAGATTTCTGTTCATAAGCATCCTTGGACCGCCAAGTAGCGGAATAACTACTGCCGGATACTCACTTCCCTGTGACTTGTGAATTGTAACAGCATATGCCAGTTCAAGCTCATCAAGAAGCCTGAACGGATATTCCACTTTTCGTCCCTCGTCAAAGGAAATAGTCATAGTCTCAGCGAAATCATTTATCTCCTCAATGATACCGGTATCTCCGTTAAAAATACCCATGCCCTTATCCACACAGAGTCCGTATTTTGTCCTGATTTCCCACTCTATCTGATAATTATTCTTAATCTGCATGACCTTGTCGCCCTCGCGAAAAATCATACCACGGTATTCTTTCTCTCGTTTTGTCTTATCTGGTGGATTCATATATGCCTGTAATATGCCATTTAAGCGTTCCACTCCGAGAAGTCCCTTTCTCATAGGCGTAAGCACCTGTATATCGTATTCTGTAGCATCCACAAACTTCGGCAGCTTCTGTTTTATAAGCTGCAAGGTCACATTTATAATCTTGTCCGCGTCATATCTTTTGAGGAAAAAGAAATCCATGCTCTTATTATCGAGTGAAACTTCCTCTCCATTATTGATTTTATGGGCATTTACTATAATATCACTTGTACTTGCCTGACGGAAGATCTTTGTAAGCTTTACTGTATGGAACACATCTGAGTCTATAATATCCTTTAATACACTGCCCGGACCTACACTAGGAAGCTGATTTACGTCTCCCACCAAAATAAGCCTTGTACCAGCCGCAATCGCCTTTAAAAGAGAATACATAAGAGTGATGTCTACCATTGACATTTCATCTATTATAATTACATCTGTCTCTAGTGGATTCTGCTCATTTCTTTCAAAACCTGCCGAACTTGTCTGATCCCTGCCTCCATTTAGCTCGAGCATGCGGTGAATTGTGCGCGCTTCATAGCCTGTAGTCTCACTCATACGCTTTGCTGCTCTGCCTGTCGGTGCTGCAAGAAAAATGTCCATACCCTCAAGCTCAAAATATTTGATAATCGTATTTATTGTGGTAGTTTTTCCTGTTCCCGGCCCTCCTGTTATTATGAGAAGTCCGTTTCTAACAGCTTCTTTTACAGCCTCTGCCTGATGCTCATCGAGATCCATCTTTGTCTTTTTCTCGATCTTTCTGATAGTCGCCTCTATCTCTATATCTGGCACATCATATGTCACATCGAGCTGTCTTAACATAGCTGCCGTATTAGCTTCCATATAATAGAAAGTATTGGCAAAAATTTGTGTAACATCATTCTTTTGCTGCATAACGATCTTTCTATCCATTGCCAGATTCATATAATGAGCTTCTATATGTTCTCTCTCTATCCCAAGCAGATACTCCGCTCGCCTGGTAAGCTCCTCCATTGGCAAATATGTATGTCCGTCCATGGATGCCTGCTGCAACACATACTGTATACCACTTCTGATCCTGAAATCCGAGTCGGTCTTTATTCCGACTCTTGAAGCAATCTCATCAGCGGTCTTAAATCCAACACCTTCTATATCGTCTGCCATGCGGTATGGATTTTCTTTTAGCACACTATATATTTCTTCACCGTATTTATTATATATTTTCACAGCCAGATTCATATTGATACCATACTGTTGCAAGAATATCATAGCCGCTCTTAAATCTTTTTTGGCATTGACCTGATCTGCTATTTCCATTGCTTTTCGTTTACTTATTCCCTTTACTTCTGCCAGACGCTCCGGCTCCTCCTCTATAATCCGAAACGTATCCTTCTTAAAACGCCTCACTATACGCGCAGCCAGTGCCAATCCTATGCCATGTATGGCTCCCGATCCAAGATAACGCTCTATTGCCTGCTCATCTTCCGGCTCCTTCTGTTCAAAAGAGTCCACTTTAAATTGTCTGCCGTATGTCTGATGCTCCGTATATTCTCCGTGTGCCTCTATATTTTCCCCCTCTGCAATATCCAAGAAGGTTCCCACGCATGTAAGTTCCTCCTCGTCTACCACCAGTACAAGTACTGTGTATCCGTTTTCTGCATTTCTGTATATTATATGATCAACGTATCCTGTAACTGTTTCCGTTCCCACTTATTTTCTCCATCATATGCTCATTATTTGTATATCCGCTATTATACATCATATTCTTTGCATCTGTAAATATCTCAAACTTCCCATAAATAAAACCTCCGATATAAATCAGAGGTTGTAGTTGCGCTTCATCTGTTCATAAAGCTTCTGTGTAATATTTTCTCCTGCCGTCTCAACGATCTCATCGCTGATCTGCTCTATGGCAGTGTCCATAAAATAATCCTTGTACTGTGACATTGAAGAATCCTCATCATCACTTGAAAGTGTCATGGAATCCTTAGTCTCCTTTATGATCTGCTCAACGAAATATGACTCAAAATCCTTTATGGTACTTTTGAGTTCATCCTCTGTGGAATCAGATGAGAGACTATTTACATTGTTTTTAAGTTTATCTGCTATAGCACTTGTATTGTTAGAGCTTGCAAGCGATGTAAGTGAGCTTATGTCCATACGCATTTTCCTTTCGAATATGATTATATATTCAGACACCAAACAGATATAATTATTAAAATTATGCCATTATAATAACTATCGTTTCAGATTATTTGCTGTCTCAAGCATAGAGTCAGCCGTTGTGATAGCCTTAGAATTAAGTTCATACGCACGCTGTGCCACGATAAGATTTACCATCTCGTCTGCTACCTGTACATTTGAACCCTCAAGATATTTATTTACTACCTTGCTGCTCTTTAGATCCGCATTTGTTGCCTCAAGCATAGGGTTGCCCGAATTTCCTGTGGCAGCAAGAAGACTAGATGACTGTTTCAAAAGTCCTGACGGATTATTGAACTGGTATACTGCCATACGCTGGTTTAATGATACATACTCGCCTTCTGCGGTATTGTATCCTATTGATCCGTCCTCTGCGAAAGTCATCTTATCGGCTGCGACACCATTCGGAACGGCTATTATATTGTTATTTGTATCAAGCACAGGATTGCCCTGTGAATCAGTTAGAACTGTCTGATTGTTGCCATACTGACTCCAGTTGAATGAACCATTTCTGGTATAATATACCTGATTATCTGTTCCTCTTACTGCAAAAAAGCCATCTCCCTCAAGAGCGAAATCCGTATCTTTCTCTGTTGCAGTAAGTGCTCCCTGTGTATATGTGGCTGTCGTTGCTGCCACTCTTGTACCAAGTCCCACCTGTGCTCCTACAGGCTTTGAATCTCCGTTTCCGGATGTACTTCGTGTCTGAATCGTCTGGTATAATAGAGACTTGAACTCTGTTCTTTCCCCCTTGAAACCTGTTGTATTTACGTTAGAAAGATTGTTTGCAATCGTATCAACATTTGTCTGCTCAGCACGCATACCCGTTGCTGCTGTATAAAGTGCTCTCATCATATGGCATCAATCTCCTTAAACTCTGCCCACATTATTTACTGCCTTGTCGAGCGTCTCATCTATAGATGTGATCACCTTCTGTCCCGCCTCGTATGCACGCTGTATCGTGATCATATTTACCATCTCATTTACGACATTGACATTAGAAGTCTCAAGGACTCCCTGTTCTATTTCGGCATTGCTTGCGATAATATTACCGCCATCCGAAAGATTGTAGAGATTTTCACCATATTTCTCGATATAGTCATAGTTATCCACATCAACAACACCAATTGTTCCAAGTATCTGATTACCTTGCGTAATATAGCCAAGTGAATTAACAGAAAAATCTGTATTCGGATCTACATGCACCCAGTTAGCCTGACTGGCATCACCATTTAAGGCACCTGTGGCATTAAGCACATGGTCACCATCTGCTGTGACCAGATAACCATCATTATTTACCTTGAAAGCTC
This sequence comes from bacterium, assembly GCA_963641405.1. Classification (GTDB taxonomy): domain Bacteria; phylum Bacillota; class Clostridia; order Lachnospirales; family Lachnospiraceae; genus Roseburia. The sequence goes on from CAVICC010000029.1 coordinate 20,669, forward strand.
CATCACGGGTATATTTTACACTTATCTGCCCTGACTTGTCAGTAAATTCAACGGCAAAGAAACCCTGCCCACCTATCGCTAGGTCTGTAGGGTTGTCTGTTACCTTGAAGCTGCCTTCTGTCCAGTCGGTATATGTCTCTCCGAGATGTACCCCGTATGTCATCTTACCGAGTCCCTGTGGCAGTCCATAATTGGATGTGTCTTTTATTTTTATGGCCAGCTCATCCTTAAAAGAATGGGATGTCGTACCCTCTTTTTTAAATCCATATGTATCTGAATTGGCGAGATTGTTTGCAAGTACATCCATGCGCTTCATCTCGTTTACCATACCGGTATGAGCTGTATATAACCCTTTTACCATATCTTCTCCTGCTTAAACCAGCTTAAAGTCTGATTCTGTTTAATACATTGATCTTCTGTGCTTTCTTTGCAAAATCTTTTTCTGCCATAGCACCTGTAGTAAATCCGTACTCGCCTTCTACTACATTCTCGATATACTCTACTTTACCAAAAGCAGCCTCTACATCGCTCTTTGAAGAGTCTGTTCTGACAAAGAAACTATTTATACTGTCATCATAACTTACTAGCTCAAGTTTCTCTGGCTTCCAGTCAATATAGATATTTGTATGCTGATGTTTTGTCATATCAACTACATCTGCAACAACAGCACTTGCTGTCGGAAGCTTTCCTGCTCCACTACCGTAAAACATTGCATCTCCAAGGGCATTTCCGTGAAGGAATACTCCGTTGAATACTCCGTTTACACCTGAAAGCGGATGAGTTGCATCTATCATATATGGTGCAACAAGACATGTGTAGCTTTCTCCAACCTTACGGCTTGATGCAAGAAGTTTTATTGCACGATGCATAGCTTTTGCATATTTGATATCTGTAGCTGTAATCTTTGTAATACCCTCACAGTGGATATCCTCGAAATCTACCTGCTGGCCTGCTACAAGGGATGTGAGGATAGCAATCTTTCTGCATGGATCATGTCCTTCAATATCTGCTGTAGGATCTTTCTCTGCATATCCTTTGTCCTGTGCGTCCTTTAATACTTCGTCAAAGTCTGCCCCCTCTTCGGTCATCTTTGTAAGCATGTAGTTTGTTGTTCCATTTAAGATTCCTGTGATCTCCTCGATCTCATCTGCTGTAAGACATTTATTGAGAGGCCTGATAATAGGGATTCCACCACCAACACTCGCCTCAAACTGGAAGTTTACACCATGATCTCTTGCAATTTTGATAAGCTCTGCGCCTTTTGCTGCAACGAGATTCTTGTTTGATGTAGCCACCTGTTTTCCTGCCTCAAGCATTGCTTTTACGAATGTAAACGCAGGCTCAACGCCTCCCATAGTTTCAACAACTACACCAACCTCAGGATCGTTTACGATAGTCTGATAATCGTGAACTATTTTGTTTTCGATAGGTGTTCCCGGAAAATCCTTTACATCCAGAATATATTTAACCTCTACCGGCTCTCCTGCTCTCTCTGCGATTTTTTCTTTGTTAATGTCTAATACTTCTACAACACCTGATCCGATGGTGCCGTAACCCATTACTGCAATCTTCATCTTGTTACTCCCTAGCTAAAATTTTTACGTAATGTATGCCCTTTACGGACTCTATCTGTTTTGCCATGTCATCTATATCATCTGACTCTGGAAACACATCCACTGACAAGGTCAGTGTGGCAATGCCATTTACCGGTACACTCTGATGTATGGTAAGGATGTTGGCTTTTGCATCTGCCAAAGATCTAAGTACAACTGAAAGTATTCCCTGCTCATCATCCATCTGTATGACGAGGTTTACAGTCTTTCCTTTGCGGCCTTCATAAAAAGGAAATATATCATCTTTGTATTTATAAAATGAGCTTCTGCTTATGCCAGCTTCCTCTGTAGCTTCCTGCACAGATTCAGCCTTTCCAGAATCCAGCAATCTCTTTGCTTCAACTACTTTAAGCAATACTTCCGGTACCGCCTTAGCCTTTAAAACAAAGTAGTTTGTTTTATCTGTCATCTGTTTCCTCCAAAATGGCCAGTGTTTGTCACCCACCGACAATTGTCCTTGTCTCAAAGATATTACCATAAAGATTAGTTTATTGCAACTCTTTTATGACCTTGGTTTTCCGCAATTACCGCAGAAATTGCCTGTATTCACCTGACCGCATTCACATGTCCACTCCGTCTTTGGTGCTGGTGCAGGTTTTCCACAATTGCTACAGAATTTGCCATTGTTTACCTGACCACACTCACATGTCCACTCTGTCTTTGGTGCTGGCATGCCCATACTTGCATTATTCATTCCGGCATTCTGGTTCTGTGCTGCCTGATTATTCTGTGCCATCTGTGTAAATCCGTTCATCATATTGCCCATGGTAGATACGCCCATGCCGACTCCCATAAAGCCCTGCATAGCCCCACTGCTGTTGCTTCCGGCATTTTTAACACCCTCTGACATATTTTTCACCATATATCCCTGGGCTATTGTAGGATCAGAGAGCATTGCGCCCTCGTTTCTTGTATTGATAAGCTCCTGTGACTTCTCATCATATGAAAGGCCAGCAATACCAACGCTTTGCACTTCCATACCACGCATCCGGTTCCAGTCCTCGTCAAGACACTGTGCCATGTATTTTCCAAGCTGTGTAGCCTTACTTGTGACAAATGAGATTCTTGTGCCGTCTGCTGACATCTGGTTTATTGCAGACTGTAATGCCGCAAGAAACTCTGACATGTACTGCTCGTTGATGTCTGTAATCTCGACTCTGTCCTTGTTCTTTGGAATGGCCTCAGCATAGAACTGCAGTGGATTTACGATCTTGATAGAGTATGTACCGTGTGCACGTAGGAAAAGCTCAGCATTGTAAAATGCATCAAAATAGTTGATAGGATTTCTTGTGCCAAACTTTATGCCCTTGATCTCCTGAAGATTGATATAATATACCTTCTGGTTCTGCGGTGTCTGTCCTCCAAACTTAACACGGTTAAATGCCTCTTTTAATGAATCACCGAACTGCCCACTAAAAAGTGATGGCATTGATGAATTGCTTACCTGATAGTATCCCGGCTCTGCCGTATAATCTACGATTTTTCCTCCGTCAACAAGAATCATAAACTGATTGTCATATACATGGACTATAGATCCGTTTGAGACTATATTATCTGTACCTTTCTTATTCTGTCCGCGGTTTACAAGCACTCCTCGTGCATACACTGTCTGATCACCAATACTGTCCGGCTCGATAACCTCCTGCCAGGCATCCGCAAGGCCTCCTCCAATTGCCTGTTTTACAGCTTTAATAATTCCCATTTTCTTCCTCCTTATATATGATTGTCCGGGCATAGCCAGAAGCGATATTTTAATCTACCGGTTGCTGTGTCGTTGCAATCCATTTCAGATATCCGTTTACAAATATATCTATATTTCCATCTAACACTGCGTCAGCATTGCCTGTCTCAACCTCAGTCCTGTGGTCTTTGACCATGGTGTACGGTTGTAGCACATATGACCTGATCTGGCTACCCCAGCCATTGTCTGTCACCTCGCCTCTGATACCCGCTGCCTTTGCAGCATTTTCTTCCTGTTTTAACATATAAAGCTTTGCCTTTAACATCTGCATAGCCTTATCTTTATTCATATGCTGCGAGCGTTCATTCTGACACTGCACCACAATTCCTGTAGGAAAATGTGTGATACGGATAGCTGACGATGTCTTGTTGATATGCTGTCCCCCGGCACCACTTGAGCGATAAGTGTCTATCCTGATATCCTCATCCTTTATCTCTACATCGAGATCTTCATCTATATCCGGCATAACATCACATGACACAAAAGATGTCTGTCTTTTTCCAGCCGCATTAAATGGTGATATGCGCACCAAACGGTGTACTCCTTTTTCGGATTTAAGATATCCATAGGCATTCTCTCCGTTTACCTGGAAAGTGATCGACTTGATACCTGCCTCATCTCCATCGAGTGAGTCCAACACCTCAAGAGTGTAGCCCTTTTTGTCACACCATCTCGAATACATGCGGAAAAGCATTGCCGCCCAGTCGCATGATTCAGTGCCTCCTGCTCCTGCATTAAGCCTTAATATGGCATTGCACCTGTCATATTCTCCAGACAGGAGCGTTTTCATCCTTATATTGTCGTAGGTGCTCTCAAAATCATCAAGCATCTGCTGTATCTCAGGTATGAGCGACTTATCATTCTCCTCATATCCCATTTCTATCATAGTCTCGATATCGTCATATTGCTGTGAAAGCTGTGCGTATGTAGCGACATCGTCCTTCATGCTTTTTAATTCTTTCATCTTTGCCTGTGATTTCTCAGGATCATCCCAGAAATCAGGCGCTTCCATTTCTCTTTCTAACTCCTGGATCTTTTGCTCTTTATTAGCCAGGTCAAAGTGAATCCCTCACTTCCTGTAGTGGGGCTTTGTAGCCAGTGAGTGTCGCTTTAAAATTGTCTAACTCTACCACAGAATCACCTCTTTCTTTAAAATTTAATTAATATATCAATTATACTGTTTAACATCAAAAACTGCAACTAGACTTTTTTATCCTCGTTCCAATAACACTTAAAAATATTATAAAAAACATCATGATGATTCCACCCGATGTATCTATAAGCACATCCGTAAAACGACCCGAACGTCCAGGCACAAATAGCTGGTGAAATTCATCAGTACAGGCATAAAGAAAAGTTATGCCAATTGGAAAAACATATTTCTTTTTATTATCCCCGAATGCAAATATTCCAAATCCAAGCAATGTCAAAAATGCATACTCACTCATATGCGCTGCCTTTCTGACCGGATAGTCTATGAGTTGTGCCTTTTCAATTTTCTCTGCCTCATCCCAGTGCTGTGCCATTACGGTATTTACAATAGAAATTAAGCGATAGCTTACACCACCGCTTAATTCCGAAGATTCTGTGTCAGGCTGCGCTGAAAACATAAATATGACAACCATCCAGCATATCGTAAGCACGCACATTATCTTCTCAAAGTTTTTCATTCATTACCTCTATTGCTTTCTGAAGCTGTACATCATACTGCATATCGTATTCCGCGTTTGTATCACCTGTATATTCATAATCTACTTCCACATCAGGATCAATTCCTGTACCATGAATGTTATTTCCGTTTGGAGTGTAGTATTTTGATGTTGTAATCTTTACTGCATCACCATCCGACAGATTAAATATTGTCTGTACGATACCTTTTCCAAATGTAGTTTTTCCTACAAGTGTCGCATCGATGTATCCATCCTCATTGTAGTCCTTCATGGCTCCAGCAAAAATCTCTGATGCACTTGCACTGTTTTCATCCACAAGAACAACTATAGGACAATCTATCTGTTGTCCGTCATCATCTCCATAAGTCTGCACCTTGCCGTTTTTATCCTGTGTATATACAACTGTCCCCTCCGGAAGATCTCCGACAGTCTCAGCAGGTAGCAGACGGTCAACTATTTCCGTTACTGCTGTAAGCAGTCCGCCCGGATTGCTTCGTAAGTCAACTATAAGCCCCTTCATTCCCTGATTCCGTAGTCCTGTCAGAATCTCTTCAAATTGGCTTGCAGTATTTGTCTGGAATTCGCTTATCTGGATATATGCCACTCCATTGTCAAGCATCTTGCCCTCCACCGATGGAAGTTGAACATTTTTGCGCTCCACATCGACTGTAAATGTATCTTCACTGTCATCTCTTCTTATCTCGAGATGAACTGTAGTTCCTTCTTCTCCACGGATCTTGTTTACCAGATCTGTAAGTTCCTCTGATGTGGACTCAATTCCATCAACGGACACTATCTCATCGCCTTTTTTTAGACCAGCCCCCTCTGATGGTGTACCACTGTATATCTTTGAAATAGTAACTTTCTTTGAGTCAGCATCCTGCTTTAAAGCTGCACCGATTCCATAATATGTACCTGTGGTAGAGATCTGGAGTTCTTTATACTCATCGGCCGTATAATAAACAGAATACTGATCCCCGAGTCCATCCATCAGTCCATGAAACATACTATTTTTTAATGTGTCCGTATCATAATCTTCGTAATAATATTTGTCTATATAATTTGACAATTCGTCAATTTTGCTTACTGTATCGCTATCAAGGACATTGCTATTTGTTGCAACTGTCTGCACACTTCTTCCGGATATCATCGAATAAGCAAAAAGCGTTATTACACCAAGCACAAACGCACCAATTACACCTGTTGCAATACCTACGCCAAATCCTGCACCAAACCCTGGTTTCTTATGATTGTTCTGCTGTGGCGATCCCGCCTGAGGAAACGGCATCTGCCCTGACTGCATCTGGGTGTATGGATTTATATTATTAGAGTTGTTAAAATTATTATCCATTTTTATTTACCTTTCAATCCAAAATAAACGACCTGTCTCCCTAAGGAGCCAGGCCTTTTTCTTATCAAACTCTTAAATGCTTTCTTATCGTAAAACGACTTCCCAGGAAACCGATTCCAACTCCAAGTACTAAAGCTACCGGTACAAGAGTAGAAAAGATCTCTTGTGTAGAAACAAATGTCATCATACTGCCTATAAAGCTGAATTTTTCTGCAATATATGCACAGATCTTGCCATATAAAACTGCAAGAAGTCCAAGAGGTATGGCCGCTCCGATAAGTCCGATCAGAATACCTTCTACCACGAAAGGCGATCTAACCAGAAAATCAGTTGCTCCGATGAGCTTCATGATTCCAATCTCTTCTCTTCTGACTGCTATTCCTGTAGTAACGGTATTGCTGATAAGGAATATAGCAACGCATAAAAGTATAAGGATGATGCCTCCTGAAACATAACTTATGAGCTTGTTTAGATCTGTAAGAGTATTTGCCACATCCTGTGACTGATTTACCTTTCGTACGCCATCCAGTCCATTTATATAATTGACAAGTGTCTGTTGCATAGAAACATCACTCAGATATACCTGCAAATTTGCTGAATTGCTGAGAGGATTGTCATCCCCAAACGAAGCCGCCGCATCATCGTAGCCCTCAAAATACTCCTTCTGATAATCAGACCATGCTTCTGCTGCCGACTGATAATCAACCTTACTTACCTCTGCTCTCTTTTCGATCTGTGCTTTGTCAGCCTGAATCGTCTCCTCTGTCGTACCCTCATTAAAGAATACCGTAACAGCAACTCCCTGTTCCGCCTTTTTTACCATACCTGAGAAGTTAGTTACAACTATATAAAACAAACCAAACATAAAAATACATGCCGCCATAGTTGCTATGGATGCCAGTGAAAACATCTTATTTCTAAAAATATTTTTAAATCCCTGCTTGATAGAGTAAAATAGTGTATTAATCTTCATTTTCATCACCATCCTTGCTGTCAGCTACAACAAGTCCTTTCTTTATAGTGATGACACGTTTTTTCATTACCTTTACTATCTCAAGATTGTGGGTAACAACGATAACCGTAGTGCCTCTCTCATTGATTTCCTCAAGCAGTTTCATGATCTCCCATGCATTGTTATTGTCAAGATTTCCAGTAGGCTCGTCAGCAAGCAGCATACCCGGTTCATTGACCAGTGCCCTTGCAATTGCTACTCTCTGCTGTTCACCTCCAGAAAGTTCTTTTGGCTTTGATTTGTATTTGGCTGCAAGCCCTACCATCGAAAGCATCTTTGGAACTTTTTTCTTTATTGTGGATGTGGATGCACCTATGACCTTAAGCGCAAATGCCACATTCTCATAAACATTTCTATCCTTTAATAATCTGAAGTCCTGGAAAACGACTCCTACACGTCTTCTGTATTTTGGAATCTGCTTGCGTCGAACGCGTGCCAGATCCTTTCCGTCAACAGTAATTGTTCCTTCTGTAGGCTCAAGTTCTTTGAGCAATAGTTTGATAAGAGTGGATTTACCTGATCCGCTGTCTCCTACCACAAAAACAAACTCTCCGTCTTCAATCTCAAGATTGACATCGTTGAGAGCAGGTATACCTGCTGAATATGCCTTGCTGACATGTTCAAGTTTAATCATTACTTTCTCCTTAATAGTCCATTGATTCCATATATTTCATGTATTTGACTACCATAAGGGCAATCTTAAATGTGATGGCATCCTCGAACACTCTAAGGTCTAGCCCTGTACTTTTCTGAAGTTTGTCCAATCTATATACAAGAGTATTTCTGTGAATGTAGAGCTGTCTTGAAGTCTCTGATACATTCAGGCTGTTTTCAAAAAACTTATTTATAGTAGATAATATTTCCTCATCAAAGTCGTCCGGTGATTTGCCATCAAAAATCTCTTTGATAAACATCTTACAAAGTGGAATCGGAAGCTGATAAATAAGACGTCCTATTCCTAACTGAGAATATGCAATTATATTCTGCTCCTCAAAGAAAATCTTTCCGACATCGAGAGCCATTCTGGCCTCTTTGTACGAACGCGATACTTCTTTTAACTCATTTATAACAGTACCATATGCAATATGAACCGCATTCGAATCGGATCTAAAAAGATTAAGTATAACCTCAGCCGTCTTTCGAAGATCATCATATGTCTCATTGTCCGCAAGCTCTTTTACGACAATGATATTTTTCTCATCAACTGCTGTAACGAAATCTTTTGATTTTCCCCCAAAAAGTCCTCTAATTTTCTCAAGCTCGTTACCATCTTTTTCCCTATTGGTCTCAACAATGAATACCACACGTCTTACTTCGATATCTATATGAAGCTTCTTGGCACGGTTATATATATCAACCAGAAGAAGGTTATCCAGAAGCAGGTTCTTGATAAAGTTGTCCTTATCAAATCGCTCCTTGTATGCAACAAGAAGATTTTGTATCTGGAAGCTTGCTATTTTTCCTATCATATATACATCTTCACTGTCACCGTATGCTAAAAGAACATACTCTAACTGGTGATCATCAAAAACTTTAAAAAACTGGCATCCGTTTATAACCTGGCTATCTGCCGGTGAAGTAACAAATGCCTGTGCAGGTTCTATAAAGGATTCTGCATTTGGAAATGTAGCAGCAAGGATCTTGCCCTCAACATCGATAACGCAAAGATCTGTCCTTGTTATTCCTTTAAGACCATCAATTGTATTCTGAAGTATCTGATTGGAAATCATATTTGTTCTCCTTCTCCCCTTTTTGTAACTATGTACTGTTCCCACAGTCGTATTTTTTACTTATTGCATAAATACTTGTTATCATTTTAATACATTCGCACAAAAAAATAAAGAGGGAATGTGCAATTTTTACACATTTCCTCTTATTTTTTCTTTTAATGTTATACGAATTAACTATATAGTGCTATGTTGCCTGTTGATATTCCTGAAATCCTTCTCCTAAAACTTCTCTCACATCGCTTACAATGACAAAAGCATCCGGATCAATTTCAGTTACAATTTCTTCAACCTGTACTATCTCACGCCTTGAAACAACGCAGTAAAGTACAAGCTTATCCTGACCGGTATACATTCCTTTTGCTGATATCCCGGTCACACCACGATCAATATCATGCATAATCCTGTCTGCTATCTCTTTATGATGATCCGTGATAATATATGCCGCTTTCGAATACTTAAAGCCTTCTAGTATAGCATCAGATACCTTTGTTGTAACAAATATAGCGATCATTGCATACATCGTTGCTTTAAGTCCATATTGAAAAAGTCCAAGACATACAACAATTCCATCCAATATCTGCATGATCTGAACAACAGAATAATGCTTTATCGCCTTCTTGTGAATAAGGCATGCCACCATCTCCGTTCCTCCGGTAGTCGCATGTCCTCTTAAGATGATACCCATTCCTGCTCCCGAAAAAAGTGCGCCAAATACAGCCGCAAGCAGTATATCGCCTCTTGCCAGATCAATCGGCGGGATGATATACAACCATGCGGAGAGCATTGCCGTACCAAACAATGTACGTCCTACAAACTTACGTCCCATGATGATATATGACAGAATAAATACTGGTACGTTAAGTATCACATTTGTAAGCCATAGTGGAATACCTCCTGGAACGACAGCAGCAGTTGCAGTTTTTATAACGATCGCAAGACCAGTAAATCCTCCAGTTACAAGTCCGATCGGATCGTAAAAATTCTGTATAGATACAGCGAGTATTCCAGTTCCGATTATAACCATTATATAAGACACCAGAGGTGTCTGTTTTTTAAAAAATTCCATTGCTATTTTACTTCCTGATTTTCATAATTATCTATGATGCGGGCCAGGCGCCTTACATCAAGCATTTTTCTTATTTTACCGATAATTCCCGGTCTTTTATCCATGAATTTATTGTTTCCTATTCCATACCAGAGATTCGTGGATAATTTATCCTTGTTATGCAAAAGAAAAGCTTCCTGCATAGGTGATGGAAGAAATGAAACTACCACATCCGGTGATGCGATATTTATTTCATTGACAAGTGCCTCCCTAGTGTTCTCAGATTCATCTAACACACCGTTTCCTTTTATCTTTAGTCTATCAAAGCGCTCATTCAGGAATCTGGCAGCTGCCTCAACCGTCATTTCTGAGTCTGCGAGTATGAAAACATTCTTGCGATTTCTCTCAAGTCTCTTAAACAATTCATAAAAAAAATCATGATCTTCAATCTCATGTTTCCTTTGAAGTGTCTCCGCTGATGCAGCGCTTAGTATGCCAGTTTCTGCAATAACCGTGTAGTCAAGAACCTCTATAGCACGTTTGACAGCTTCATCTGTCGCAGCCATATGAAGCGTGTCCATATTTATCTCCTCTATCGTAGTAAAATTTCTTTCAGACATACATTTGTCAATCTTCATGATCATTTCGCGAACTGTATAATTGTCCAGTTGTAAACCTGCAATATCTATCTTTTTAATCATATCAAGAAGTATACCAAAATAAACAAGTTTTATCAACTCCTTCAAAAGTTGTCGAACAATTACAATGATTTTTATCCGCTTTTTTACAATTAGAAAGTCAATATCTTTTGTGTTTTTTTCTTATTTTAGTGCAAGTTTATTAGAACTTTACAAAACAGTTGTTCGCATTTTAGTCCACTAAAATTGTGGATAATGTGGATAACTCCGTGTATAACTCATTTTTAGGGCATTTTAGAGCTTGATAATGTGGATAGTTATCAACATTTATCCCCAATCATCGTCCGATGTCACTAACTCGTTCCATTTTTTTGTGCATTATGTATATTGTGATTAAAGGGTCGAAAGGTAGCATCGATGCATGCTTGCATGCAATTCGATGTATGCCTTAGTGACCCGCACTACAACGAGAAAGTAGCAATTTACTAGGCGAAGCTAGTAAATTAGCGGATTTCGAGTTGGAGTCAGATTACAGGAATGCGGAGCATGTAGTAATCTGGTTAACCACAAATGTTATATTTCAACGCGAAGAAATCCCCATCCATAGGATGGGGATTTCAGACTGTAGACAAAGTGGCACTAGGATTTGTATCCTAGTGCCACATTTCTCTG
>CAVICC010000030.1:0-32120 GCA_963641405.1 bacterium
GAGAAATGTGGCACTAGGATACAAATCCTAGTGCCACTTTGTCTACAGTCTGAAGTGTGCGTCAAACGCACACTTTTTTTATACTATTATATTGGAGTTTTTTCAAATTTCGAATATTTCGCCTTATCTTCACGCATACGCCAAAATTATCTTTCTCTCTACTCTCTAAAATCTGTAATCTGTACTCATTTAATTTAATTTTCTGTTCTGTTGTCATTTTTTAATCCTCCGTTATTTATTCTGTAACTGTTTAATATATTCGCGGTTGCATTCTTTATATGTTTATTCCATTTCAAATGCCCCTGTATAGAGCTGGTAATATGTTCCTTTCTTTGCAATCAGATCATCATGATCTCCTCTTTCGATGATACGTCCGTGGTCAAGAACCATTATGACGTCTGAGTTCTGGATTGTTGAAAGCCTGTGGGCTATTACGAATGTTGTTCTACCTTTCATAAGCTCATCCATACCATCCTGAACCTGTTTTTCGGTTCTTGTATCAATTGATGAAGTTGCCTCATCAAGTATCATTGCAGGCGGGTTAGCAACTGCTGCTCTTGCGATTGCAAGAAGCTGTCTTTGTCACTGGCTAAGATCTTCACCGGCTCCGTCAAGCCATGTGTTGTAACCATCCGGCAAACGTCTTATGAATTCATCTGCATTTGCAAGTTTTGCTGCTGCAATACATTCCTTATTTGTCGCTTCAAGCCTGCCGTAACGGATATTGTCCATAACAGTTCCTGTAAAAAGATACGTATCCTGAAGCACTATACCAAGCGACTTTCTAAGGTCTGCTTTCTTTATCTTGTTTATATTTATTCCGTCATAGCGGATTTTTCCATCCTCAATATCATAGAATCTGTTGATCAGGTTTGTGATTGTCCTCTCATCTAGCACTTCAACAATTCGCTCTGCTGAGCTCTGTGCAATAGTTATCATTACAAGAACCATCGAAAGCATCATAAGTGATGTAAGTATCTGCATTGCATAAATGATAAGGCTTGTAAGCTCCCCTGTGGTAAGCTCTGTGGCACCGGATAAAACAATCATCCTTGCACCAAACCAAAAAACCAATATCATACACACATATACTACAAACTGCATAAGTGGTGCATTGAGTGCCATATATCTTTCAGCTTTACAGAATGTCTTAAATAATTTCGTCGATACCTTCTGAAATTTATCCTTCTCATGTTCCTCACGTACAAAACTTTTTACAACACGTATTCCGCTTAAGTTTTCCTGAACCACTCCGTTTAGGCTGTCATACTGATCAAACACCAATTCAAAAACTGGATGTGATTTGTAAACGATCCATACCAGTCCACTGCCTAAAACCGGTATCATGACAAGGAAAATAATTGCCAGCTTCCAACTGATCCAAAAAGACATGATAAGAGCAAATACCATCATAAGAGGTGCTCTCACCGCAATCCTTATAATCATCATATAGGCAAGCTGGATATTTGTTACATCTGTAGTCAGCCTTGTAACAAGACTGGCTGTTGAGAATTTATCAATATTTGCAAATAAAAATTCCTGAATATGATAATACATATCTTTTCGCAGGTTTCTTGCAAATCCCGAGGATGCAGTAGCAGACTCAGAACCTGCAGCAAAACCAAATACAAGTCCCAATACGACTAATATTCCCATGGCAAGTCCTAGTTTTAAAAGGACATTCATATTTCCCCCATATATACCTTTGTCGATTATGTCCGACATCAAAAATGGAATAATTATTTCCAGTAATACTTCCAGTCCAGCAAATACTGCAGTCCTGATCGATGATGCCCTGTATTCCCGGATACTTCTTAACAACTTTTTTATCATCTTCTTACGCTCCTTCCTTTTTTAGTTAGTACCCCTCTGATGGTACTCCGAGTGGTATCTTAGCCTAAATTGGACTGAAAATGAATTTCAAAGATGTTATTATTAATAATTTTTATTTATTAATACTATTAAATTACTGTAATTTCAACTGTAAAATATAAACGAGTTACGATATTTAGATGTGAGTTAAGAATTTATGAAATGTGAAAATGACAAAAGCAGGCATGAAATTCTTCTGCCTGCTTTGTATCTAGATAGTATGTATTATGACCTTATCGTAATGGCCATCATTGTAATATCGTCAAATTGAGGTGCTTCCTGAACAAAATCATCTATATCCTGATGCACGCTTTCCAAAATGTCCGATACAACTATTTGTGACATATTTTGCTTATTTAATGCTTTTAGCATCCTTTCAGTGCCATAAAGTTCCTCAGAGCTGTTTGTCGCCTCCGCCACACCATCTGTATAAACAAATAGTATATCTCCTTCATTCAGCTTGAATGAGTATTCTTCATAACTGAAATCTTCCACACATGCGAGCACAAGTCCATGTGGATCTTTATAAAGCTCAAATTCACCATTTTTTCTGCGTATAGCTGGAAATTCATGGCCTGCATTTGCTGCTCTCATAGTATGAGTTGATATTTCATAAATACCAAGCCATACTGTAACAAACATATCATCTTTGTTGTTTTCACACAGCTGATTATTTACTATATCAAGAATCTCCTTTGGCGATGAGCCAGCCTGCGCCTGATTCTTAAGCATAGTTTTTGCAATTACCATAAAAAGCGCTGCCGGAACGCCTTTTCCTGAAACATCTGCAATGACAAGAGCAAGATGATCATCATCCACAAGGAAAAAATCATAAAAATCTCCGCCAACCTCCTTTGCCGGATTCATAGTAGCATATATATCGAATTCCTTACGCTCAGGAAATGGTGGAAAAATACTCGGAAGCATGTTGGACTGAATGTTTGTAGCAACATTTAGTTCTGCTCCAATCCGCTCCTTCTCTGCTGTAACCTGTGATATTTCACTGATATACGTACAAATTTCCTTATACATATCCTCAAAAGAGTGTGCCAGTTCCTCAATCTCATCATGTGTATGTATATCTATTTTGAAGTTTTCATTTTTGTCAATATTTTCAACAATTCCCTGCGCGGCATTACTCAGTGTTTTTATAGGTTTTAGAATTGCATGATTAACAAATCCATAGAAAATCACTGTAAAAACTGCTATTACGATAAGCAGTGCCAATAAAAACGTCACTACAAAACCCTTAATAGAGCCATTGATACTGATCATCTCAAAATCCACACCGATAACAGCAACTGGGGTCCCATCGCTATTGTATATAGGATAATATGCCGTAGCAATATTTCCATAATCAATACTGTATGAAATAACGGTCTGTGCTACTTTATCTGTATTGAATGCCTTTAAGGATGCCTTCATATCTTCATCCGTAATGTACGGCTCACATTCTCCAAGCAGACTCTCATTTTCTCTTGTATCCGCATCCCATACATACATTATCTGATCTTCATATGGAACAAATACATAAAAATATTTTATTTTTGAGTTCTCACGCATGATATTCAAATAGCGGTCAATTTCATTATAATAGTCATCCGACTGTTTTGTCTGTATGTATTGCGCAACCTTGTCGCCATCAATATATGCAGATGCTGTTTTTGCATATGAAACTGCCTGTTCACTATATTGCTTAACTATGTTGTTTTTATATTGCAAAATGACAAGTACTGATGTTGCAAGCATTATCAACACCGAGAACACAACTATCGCACTGATAGCTATTGAACCAAGTTTATGATTCTTGCGTTGCTTTTTTGTCTTAGACATTCTTGTTACCTCCTGACTACTATTATACACATTAAGGTGGACAAAAGCGAGACAAAATTATTTATTGATGGCCGTTTTCAAAAATGTTATTATTAACTCAAACTTCCCACATATAGAATGTTAATGGTGCCGTCTGGAATGCGAGGTGGCACCACACCCAAATAATGTATGGGATGTTTAAGTTATTAATATATCGAAAGGAAATAAAATTGACAGAAATTCAAATAGAATGCTTCTTAAGCGTGGCCCACCACTTAAATTTCGCCCGGGCTTCTGAGGAACTAAATATTTCACAGCCTGCTGTCACCCACCAGATCAAGTCTCTGGAGACAGAGCTGGGTGTCAAGCTATTTAAGCGGTCTACCCGGCTGGTTTCCCTGACCGAGGAGGGCATATACTTTCTGGATGATGCCAAATCCATGCAGCAGATTATGGTAAGAGCCAAAGCAAGATTTAAGGATTCTGATATTGGCGGATACGAAAGCCTGACAATAGGGTGCGGGAGCCCGTCTCAGATTCAGCTTTTTCTGAAGCCCTAAGCCAGATGCGGGTGGTTTATCCTGATTTTCATCCCCAGTTTCGTCATGTCAGCTTAAGCCAGATTCCTCCTAAGGTAGATGACGAGCTTTTAGACATTGCCTTTGGACCCAGGATGAATATAAATACTCAAAAGAAGGTTGTATATCGTGAAATTTTTCAGATGACCCTTTGTTGTGTCTGTCCAAAGGACCATCCCCTCGCAGAACGTTCCAGCGTGACACTTGAGGATATACAGGCGCAGAAGCTGATTGTGTATACTCCTGTTTCTGCTTCGCCTGAAATCACTATTACGCAGAAGAAATTATTGGGAAATAAAAAGATGAGTGATTCTTATCTCTGTGAATTTTCTGAAGATGCAATACTTTTAGTAGAGGCAGGATACGGTATTGCTATCCTGCCTGGAATATTTGTCCCGAAATGGGCCTGCTTATGCGCCATACCTATTGAGGGTGTCAAAAGGCTGTCCTACGGTGCATATTACAAAGCCCATTCCTCTGATAAAGTACTTAAAGAATTTTTACGCCAAATCGGCTCCATTAGTTTCGATGACTTTTTTGTACCAGTAAAATGAGTCCTTCTTGCGTCTGCCCAGGTCTCCGGTGCCATCATCATATTTGTTGACATATACAAAGCCATAACGCTTTGCCATCTCACCAGTCGATGCGGATACCACATCTATCCAGCCCCAAGGTGTGTATCCCATCAGGTCTACTCCATCCTTTAACGCTACCTCCATCTGCTCTATATGCTGGCGGAGGTAATCTATACGGTAACTGTCATGTATGCTGCCGTCATCCTCCAGTTTATCATAGGCTCCCAGTCCATTTTCCACAACCATAATTGGAATCTGGTAGCGGGCATAAATCTCATTCAGGCTGTATCTAAGTCCCTGTGGGTCTATCTGCCAACCCCAGTCGCTTGCCTTTAAGTATGGATTTTTCACTCCTCCTACCAGGTTTCCTCCTACATTTTCAGAGTCCTTGTCCGCTGTGATACAGCTTGACATATAGTAACTGAACGTATAGAAATCTACTTTTCCCTCTGCAAGAATTTCATCATCACCGGCTTCCTTTACTATATGGATGCCATTTTCCTCTGACACTCCACTATGTCAGCCGGATTTGGGCTAAGCGGATACATTGTGGCAAACAGGCACATATTACCTATTTTATAATCCGGATAATTGTCATGAGCATATTTTACTGCTAGAGCACTTGCCACAAACTGATGATGAAGTGCCTGATATATCACCTGCTTATCTGATTTTATCTCATTTACAGGTCCCTCATATCCTTTTATTGTGCCTAACGATAAAAGTGAACCAAGTGATGCAGTTCCGGCATTTATCTCATTAAAAGTCAGCCAGTACTTTACCCTGCCCTTATATCTTTCAAAAACCACCTTGCAGTAATTCATGAAGAATCCTACACATTCCCGGGCTTCCCAGCCATTGTATTTTTCCACAAGGACATATGGCATCTCATAATGGGACAGGGTGACAAGAGGTTCGATTCCATATTTATTCAGCTCATCAAATACCCTGTCATAAAATGCCAGTCCGGCTTCATTTGGCTCTTCTTCCATCCCTGTATGAAAAATCCTGGTCCAGTTGATAGACATACGAAAGACTTTAAAGCCCATCTCACTTGCCAGGGCAATATCTTCCTTATAGTGATGGTAAAAATCCGTTGCCTCATGGCTTGGGTAAAGCAGATCAGCCTTTATCTCTCTTGTTATATTTTTAGGTCTGGTATGGGATCCGTTGGTGCAGTGATCCGATACGGATTCTCCTTTTCCGTCCATATTCCATGCTCCCTCGTATTGGTTAGCGGCTGTTGCGCCGCCCCCATAAAAAGTTTTCTTTAAATGCACTCATCTTGTGTCTCCTTTGCTAAAGTTGTATTATTTTACTCAAACTTCCCACATATAGAATAATGCTGGTGCCTTTTCCTTGTAGAAAAGTAGCTCCAAAATGAATGATACTATAATACAGATAATTGATACTACTAGTTGACAAAAGGTTGGCTGTCAAAAGCTGCTTTGAGGAAAATACTCCTGTTTTCTATATCCAAAGACTCCGCTCCGTAGATGGGGTACCAAAAATGATTGACAATACCCTGCTGCGGAAGGATCTCTTTCCGGATTTGACCGAAGACGCACTGCATGGCTCTCTATTTAAGTATATCGAAGAATCCGGCACTACTATCCAGACCGTAAAACGAAGTATAACCATAGAAAGAACCACTCCTTTCGACGAAAAATACCTGAATCTGGACGGATACAACTGCATGGCACTGATTACATCCCATGTATACAATTCTGACGGGGTCCATTTCGAATATACCGAATCCCGCAACCGGCCTGATACATTTGCTTTTAGCACAGTTGTCTCAAAGAATCAGTAATTTTGAAATAATATCAATAAATTTTATTTATTAACAATAAAGCTTTTCTATTGGATTATTCCTCTTAAAGTGATTAAAATACCCTTGAAAATTGTTTAAAAAATCACTAACAGGAGGAATAAAAATGTCTAAAACAATTCAGGATACAAACCCAATGGCCACAGCCCCCATTGGGAAGTTGATGCTAAAGTATGCTGTTCCGAGTGTTGTAGCTTTAGTGGTAAATGCCCTATACAACATTGTGGATCAGATTTTCATCGGCTGGGGTGTGGGAACCCTTGGCAACAGCGCAACAAATGTTATTTTCTTTTAGATTTTTGAGATTTTTCCAAAGCAGCTTACAGCCATGTTTGGAAATCAAGGAGCTTTATATGATGAGTTTTCTGTGATGTCTCTCAGGATTTTCCCTATGCTCTGTTTCCTCAATGGTTTCCAGATTGTTGTATCTATATTTTTCCAGTCAATCGGAAAACCTGTTATTTCAGGAATAATCTCGCTCAGCCGTCAGATACTGTTTCTGATACCTACAATCGTGATTTTATGCAGCTTTATAGGAATTACCGGAGTACTCTGGGCTGGACCTCTGGCAGATGGTCTCGCCTTTATACTTGCCCTCATCCTGATTATCTATCAGATGGAAAAAATGAAAGGAAGTGCTAACAAATGAAAAAAATAATTACAATTGGCCGTGAGCTTGGCAGCGGCGGCCGTACAATTTGAAAACTGGTAGCAAACCAGTTAGGCATCCCTTACTACGACAGGGAGTTGATAGATGAAGCAGCCAAGAAATCCGGCCTTACATCCAAGTATGTCGAATCAGCCGAGCAGAAGGTGACAAACAGTTTTCTATACAATATAGCCATGGGCACCAGCTACGGCTATGGCATCCTTGAACCAGCCAACAAGCAGAGCCTGCCTCTTTCCGAGCAGGTCTACATAGCCCAGCAGCAGATAATCAAGGAATGTGCTAACATCATATGTTCCCTTGCTAAGGAGCAGTAATATGCTTCTCCTGCATAATTGGCATAACCAAAGGGTCACTAAGGTATATCAGTATATACCTTAGTGACCCTTTTATTCTTTTGAAAAAAGTTCCTGCTTCCGCCGGATCATTTCATCAATCCTTGCGATATACTGCGCTACATCCTTGACATTCTCGCACCGTTCGATCCGATGTGTGCCGTCCGGATTAGGCACGGGCCAGATACGTTTTGTCGAAGCTCCCGCTCCGCACGCCACGATGGTCTGTTTCTCCTCCATGATAAGGATATTGTATACTCCTGCCTTACCCGGTAAAGCATAGCCCACATTTTCCATATTTCCCGCCATGCCTTTTTGTCTGTACAGATAATATGGCTCAAGCCCCATTTCAGTACAATATCCGGCACACAGATCCATGTGCTCCTGCGTATTTATCATCTGCATATCCTGATAACGATCTTTGAATATTGTAAGCCTTGCTGCTCGCTTTACGGCAAGTGAATGAACCGTGACGTTATCCGGTGCAAGCTCCTTTACGATCTCCATGGTATTTCTTACATCCTCAAGGCTCTCCTCCGGCAATCCCATGATAAGATCCATATTAACATTTTCAATTCCGACCTCTCTGGCAAGCTTAAAGCTCTCTATAGTCTGATCTACAGTGTGATGCCTGCCTATTATATCAAGAGTCTGCTGCTTCATGGTCTGTGGATTGACTGAAATCCTCTGAATTTTGTTCTTTTTTATTACCTCAAGCTTATCTCTCGTGATAGAATCAGGTCTGCCAGCTTCCACAGTAAACTCAAGGCAGTCCTTTAGGTCAAAGCTGCATTTTATCTTCCTAAGCAGCCTGTCGAGCTGTTTGGCACTGAGTGTGGTAGGTGTGCCTCCGCCTATATATATCGAGTTAAGCTTTTTGTGATAAAATTTCTGTGCTGTGTAATCTATCTCTTTCTCGAGCGCATCCAGATAGTCATCCACACGATTTTTCCACACTCCGAGCGGATATGAGGTAAACGAGCAGTACGCACATGTGCTCGGGCAGAATGGTATGCCGATGTAAAGGCTGTATCCGTTCTCATAATCCACCTTGTCAAGCAGTGCCTTCTCACGCTTTGCAATGCCTATAGACAACTTTATCTTCTCATCACTCGCAAGATAATTTTCTTTCAGGTAATCATATGACTGCTTATCATCCATGCCGTCCTCGAGGCATTTCATAGCTATCTTTGTAGGTCTGATGCCGGAAAGCGTGCCCCACGGAAGACCACGTCCGATACCTTTTTTTATCATTTTGTAAAGTGCGATTTTCAGCTGGTTTTTAGTTTCCTTACGGTCGGCAGGATCAACTGTTATTCTGATATCATGGACTCTATTCCTTTGCAAATTACCACAACTGTCTGACATGGCAGCATTATCTGCGTCAGGTATTGTCGATAAGGACTTATCATTACATACACTGTCATCAGTTTCGCAACGCTCCCAGTCGATCGTGATCTGATCATCCACATAGTCGATCCTGAATACCTGATCGGCATCAGCAAATTCTTTCGCGCCATCGCCTGTCATCTCATGGTGTGTACAGGCAAGATTCCTGCCAGACACCTCGTCGGGCGAACAGCTATAGTACATCTGCACATCCTCATATGGGAAGAACTCCTTGAGGAGTGAATGTACATCATATTCAAAATCCGGTTTATTAAAAACTACTACTATCATAAGTAAGGGTTATACATCCTCTCATTATCTATGGTTGTTGTGTCATTGTGACCAGGGTATACGTCTGTATGTCCCGGCAGGGTCATGACTTTTTCTTTTACCGAGCGCACCAGATCTGACATGCTGCCTTTTTTGAAATCAGTCCTGCCTATTGATCCGCAAAACAGTGAATCTCCTGTAAAGATCACATCCTCGTATGGAAAATAGTAACAGCAGCCGCCCGGTGTGTGTCCCGGTGTGTGGATCACGATAATGTGAAATCCTGCAATATCAAGTTCCTGCTGGTCTTTCAAAAACTCATCTGCGTGAAATGTCTTTGACTGTCCCATCATCCAGCTTGCGTTGAGCTGCGGATCACCAAGTGTTTCCCTGTCATCCTCATGGATATATATTTTGATACCGTACTTGTCTGCAAGCGGCTTTGCATCCGTTGCATGGTCAAAATGTCCGTGTGTAAGCAAAATTGCCACAGGTTTTACCCCGAGCTGTTCCACCTTCTGTGAGAGCTGCTTTGCACATGCTCCAGGATCTATTATTATCAGTTCTTTTGTCTTCATATTTGTGACGAAATAGCAGTTTGTCTCAACCGGTCCCACCACAAAATGATCTATCTTCATGTTTACCATACTATAAGGCTCCTTATTTTCAGCATTTTTACCTGTAATCATCATAATACATTTCCGCACTACATATCAATAATTTATAGCACTTTTGCAATTGAAAACCACCGGGGCTTAGCCGGTGGTTCTTTCTACATCGATAACACTCTCTATCTGTCTGAGTTTTTCTACAAGACTGCTGATCTGTGCCCTGCCCTTGATATTGAAAAATACCTCTATCGTAGCAATGCCCTGTTTGCTCGTCTTGGACTGTATTCCACTTATGTTTATCTCTTTTTCTGTAAATACTCTTGTTATATCAACAAGTAATCCTGGTCTATCCTGACAATAAATCTTAAGATCAGCCTGATATTCAGCGCTATTGTCGGTAAGTGCCGTATCCTGCCACTCTGCTTCAATTAGTCTGTCCTTTTCGATCTTTGACAAATTCATGATATTGACACAATCGGTTCTGTGGATGGATATACCTCGTCCTCTTGTGACAAAACCTACAATTTCGTCTCCCGGTACAGGATTACAGCATTTTGAAAAATGCACTGCAACATCATAAAGTCCATGGACTACTATACCACTCTTTGACTTGTGCTCTGGTGGCTGTCCCTGTGCCTGTTGCTGCTTTTCGGATAAATTCTCGAGAATATCGGCATCTGTGACAGGTACAACATGATCCTTTTTGTACTCATCGTACATCCTGTTTACGACCTGACTCTCCTTGAGTCCGCCATGTCCTACTGTTGCAAGGCATGAATTCCAGTCATGAAAACCGTATTTGCGGCGTATCTTTTCCTGATACTCAGGCTTATTTACTTCTGCAAAATTAATTCCGTGCGCCTTGGCATAATTTGCGATAAGTTCCTTGCCATGGAGGATATTTTCTTCCTTAAGCTCACTTCTGAACCACTGGTTTATCTTGTTCTTTGCCTGTGTACTCTTTACTGTCTTAAGCCAGTCACGGCTAGGTCCCTTAGAGTTCTGGGAGGTGATAACCTCGATTTGGTCACCGTTTTTGATGACATAATCTATAGGCACAAGCTTGCCATTTACCTTTGCTCCGACCATCTTGTTACCTACTGCAGAGTGTATGCTGTAGGCAAAATCAATAGGAGTTGACCCCTTTGGCAAGTTCTTGACATCTCCTGAGGGAGTAAATGCAAATACATTGTCAGAGAAGAGATCAAGATCACTCTTTAACAAGCTCATGAACTCTTTATTATCCGACATATCCTGCTGCCACTCAAGGATCTGACGCAGCCAGCTTAACTTTTCTTCCTCTGTAACAGTCGTTGCAGTGGCATTTCCATTGTTTGCCTCTTTGTATTTCCAGTGGGCTGCGATACCATACTCTGCCGTACGGTGCATCTCGTAGGTTCTGATCTGTATCTCAAAAGGCTGTCCACTCGGCCCGATAAGTGTCGTGTGGAGCGACTGGTACATATTCTGTTTTGGCATGGCAATATAATCCTTGAACCTGCCCGGTATAGGCTTATATTTCTCATGCATGATTCCAAGTACCGCATAGCAGTCCGGTATGGAATCCACAAGAATCCTGATGGCAAACAGATCGTATATCTGATCTATCGTCTTGTCCTGATTTACCATCTTCTTATATATACTGAAAAAGTGCTTTGCACGGCCGTATATGTCCGCCTTTATACCTGACTGCGCAACATATTTTTTTACATCATTAACAAGTCCCTGAATGTATGAATCACGCTCATTCTTGCGGAGTGCGATCTTTTCTACCAGATCGTAATATGCATCGGGATAGAGATATTTCATGGACAGATCTTCAAGCTCTATCTTGATCTTGCTAATACCAAGACGCTGTGCAATAGGACAGTAGATGTCCTGCGTCTCTCTGGCGATACGTTGCTGCGCCTCTTTGGACTGATATTTCAGGGTACGCATATTGTGTGTCCTGTCAGCCAGTTTTATCATGATGACTCTGATATCCTTTGCCATGGCAAGGAACATCTTACGCAGATTCTCTGCCTGCATCTCAAGTCTGTCAGCATTTTTGTCCTTTGGATCCTTTGTATTGTCGGTAAGATGTAAGTGCTTTAATTTTGTAACACCATCAACCAGATGTGCAACATCATCTCCGAACTCTGCACGCAGCTCGTCTTCCGTCATGATAGTATCCTCTAACACATCATGCAAAAGACCTGCAGCAATTGTTTCTTTATCAAGCTCCAGCTCGGCAAGTATAATGGCAACACACAGTGGATGAATGATATATGGCTCACCGGATTTACGCATCTGTCCTTTATGTGCATCATAAGCAACCTTGTATGCTTTTTCTACAAGGCTAGTATCCGCAGAAGGATGATACTTTCTGATTTCTTTTATCAGTTCTTCGTAAAGCTCCTCCGGTGTCGTAAAATCTTTAGTTCCTCTTATTCCACTAGTGTCTGAACGGAACTTGTCCGCCATCTTTTCTAATTCTTCTGTTGAAAAATCTGCCAATTATCTCACCTCTACAAGATATAATGAAATATTATATTTTATTTTCCCCCAAAAAGCAATATATTAGTGCTTACCCAATTACCATCTTTACTCCACCATACATGCCGGCCGCATTGCCAAGTGTTGCAAGTTTAATCTTAGTATCGCGGCTTGCATGGAATGCATACTCTCTGTAATACTTGGCTGCTGTATCGATAATAATATTTCCTGCCTTTGAAAGACCTCCACCGATAACAAATACCTCCGGATCAATAACACAGGCTACTGATGCCATAGCTTTTCCAAGAAGTCTCATCGACTCTTCAACAGCCTCTGCTCCTGCCTTATCACCGGATTTTGCCACATCACATACATCCTTTGCTGTAAATCCTGCATTGAGATCAAGCTCTGTATCCACATCTCTGTGAGCTGCTATGTATTTTTCAGCTACGCTTACAAGTCCATTTGCTGAAGCATACTGCTCCAAACATCCTTTTTTGCCGCATCCGCAGAGCTCTGTCTCGTCATCCTTCATAGGTATATGTCCAATCTCGCCTGCAGCTCCGTTTACTCCGGCTACGATCTTTCCTCCGCGGATGATTCCACCACCAACACCCGTGCCAAGTGTGATCATTACTACGTCTTCATGGCCTTTTCCGCCACCCTGCCACATCTCACCGAGTGCTGCGACATTGGCATCGTTTCCAGCTTTTACCTTTACGCCACCGCATAATACTGAAAGCGACTGCTCTACGTTGAATACTCCCCAGCCAAGGTTTACGCACTTAAGAACTGTTCCGTCATCCTTTACAGGACCAGGCACGCCCATTCCGATACCCTCAAGATCTGCTGTTTCAATTCCGTGCTTTTTATTATTTTCTTTGATAGATGCAGCGATATCAGAAAGGATCAGCTCTCCTGAATTCTCAGTTCTAGTAGGGATCTCCCAAGTCTCGATAAGCTTTCCTGTTGTCTCAAAAAAACCTATCTTTACAGTTGTTCCTCCGATATCTACTCCATATGCATACTTTTTCATTTTATATCCTCCAAAATCGTTAAACTATAAAACTATTTTATTTCTAAACCGGCATTTTTTCAATATTTTTTTGTCTAAGCTTACGAGCCAGACGCATAAACAGAGGTTTCATGGAAAAAATAAAGCTTCTGCGGCTGAAATTGTAGTTGATGACCATAAGTACATCATCCTCATCCACCAACACATTACCGTCCAGATCCATCACATATGTAGACAGGCTTAAATCATCCTGCCTGAAAATGCTCTCGCAGAGCGTTATCACTGCATCTGTATATTTTTTCTGTTGTTCCGAGGCATTATAAGTATGCGTGGCATCATGAGTATTCACATCACAAGTATTGATCTGACTATCCTCTGTGAAAACAATATCCACGGATTTATCCTGCCACGTATTTTCTATTTTTTCCTTCAGGCTTTCCGCAAAAAGCGGATACTCTCCTGCGATAATCCTGATATTTCGCTTATCAGCTATAGCTCTTTCAAGCCCATCATAAGTAAATTCCAGATCAAATATACGATCCTCACCCGCTTTTCCTGTCACTCCGTGCAATGCATCATCCATTGCCGCCATGACGGTTTTTGATCGGTTCTCTTCCCCACGGTATAATCCCGTATAGTTTATCTCAAATATTGAGCCGAGAAACGTCTGCGCCATATCGTCAAGCTGCTCATCAGATATATGATCGAGGAAAAATTTTATCCAGTTTCGCCACGCATAGTATGTCGGGAATGTGTTTACATCCTCTTTTTTGGCACCCATGGCATGACAGGCTGCGGCTTGACCTACCGAAGCCACTTTGTAGCCTGCCTCACTACATCTGACGCACCACTCTGTATCATCCCAATACAGGAAGTTTTCTTCCGGCATCACTCCGATCTTTTCAACTACCTCACGCTTTATCATAAGCGCGCATGCCGGAACTGCGTCTGAATAAACCACATCCGGCATTGAACCATCCTCTATATGATTGAGATATGTAGAGTCCACGCTGTAGTTTTTGTAATCTATAAACGATCCGTACTGCTGCACATAATCTTCCTGACCTGTATGATAAATCTTTGCCGCTGCAATGCCCACATCTGCGTGCTTATCAAGAAATTCCTGCAGGACACCTATACAGTCTTCATCAAGCATGGTGTCATTGTCCACGCACATAAGATATTTATGTCCTACTGCAAATGCCTTGCGCAAACCTGTATTAAACCCACCTGAACCTCCAAGATTCTCTCTGTTTACGATAAGTTCCAGTTTATCGCAGTCTCCATACATTTGATTTATCAACGATACCGAGCCATCCGAGGATGCGTTATCCACAACATATATGTGGTAATCCTCAAATTTGGATTCCAGTACCGACTGAATGCACAAAAGTACATCATTTTGTTTGTTAAAATTGCATATAACTATTCCTAATTTTGGTGTAATATTCTTATCTGTCATATTTCCATCCGTCATACCCTGCTTCTCTCATATCAAATAATTGTTAACTCAAACTTCCCACATATAGAATATACCTGTCGAGCCACTCACCCGAAACGTCCGACTGTCCCACATATTCAAAGCCCAGCTTTTTTACCAGACCTATTGATGCGGCATTGTCATGGTCTATCAGACAATTTATCCTCTCAAAAGATGTATTCTCCTTTGCATAATCAATGATGAAACTGCATATCTCCGTGGCATATCCTTTTCTTCTGTACTCAGGTGCTATTATATAGCCCATTTCAAGCTCTGCCTCATCTCCATAGTCCCTGTGTTCAAGCCCTGCTCTGCCCATGAGTTTTCCTGTTTCTTTTGAGAATACAAGCCACATTCCGTATTCGTAAAATCCATACATGCACTCAATATATGCTTTTTCGTATTCGAGTTCCTTTTCAGGCTCATATAATGGCTCCACAAACTCCGTCATACCGGGCTTTGCGTAAAGCTCATACAGTGCGGGAAGATCGTCCAGCGAAATCTCACGCATGACGCATCTGTCGGTACAGCCTATGATCCATGGTATATTGTTGTATCTCTTGCGGACGCGCTCAAGATATTCCACATCTATTTCCGATAAGCTCTCGAATGCATATGCCGTACCGCAGTCAGTCTCACCTATCGCTGCTATGCCAAGTTCTTCGGCACATCTGCACTGTTTTTTGTCCGATACTATCCATATACAATCCGATGTGTCTATTTTACGGTCTGTCAGAGCCTTCTTTACAAAGTCTGCCAAATCAGTCTGTGGCGTTTCTTTTGATACACGGATTTCTATAATCCGGTTATGTCCTGCCGCTGTCTCTGTGTCTGTTCCTGGAATTTCCCAGCTAAATGTTTTTATAGCATTGTCTACACATTCCAACTTCACGGTTATTTCCTCATCATGATAGAAAAAAGAGGCAAGTTTTGCGCTTGCCTCATCAATGATTATTATCATTAAACAGTCTCCGGTTCAGGATATTCTACACCGAAAGTCTCTACTGTAACAGTTTTCATGACCTGATCCTCGAGCGGGCGATCCATGTAATCTGTACGAACCTCTGCTATTTTGTTTACCACATCCATGCCCTCGATAACCTTGCCGAATGCTGCATACTCTCCGTCAAGATGTGGAGCATCCTTGTGCATGATAAAGAACTGGCTTCCTGCTGAATCAGGGATCATTGTACGAGCCATTGAAAGTACTCCCGGAGTATGCTTAAGCTCATTTTTGAAACCATTGTTAGAGAACTCTCCCTTGATCTCATATCCAGGGCCGCCTGTACCGTTTCCGTCAGGATCGCCACCCTGAAGCATGAAATTCTTGATAACACGGTGAAAAATAACTCCATCGTAGAAGTTTTTGTTGATAAGACTTATGAAATTGTTTACTGTGTTTGGTGCGATCTCAGGATAAAGCTCAGCCTTTATCACATCACCGCTTGCCATTGTAATTGTTACTACTGGATTCTGTGCCATAATATTTTCTCTCTTTCTTCTATAAATTCTATAAAATTGTTACTGGTCTAAGGAAATGCGACCAGCAATCTAAAATATACTGATTAACTGCATATTTCTAAACATATATATTTATTCCTCGTGCTTTAAGGCTGCGACAACCTTCGGAAACTCCATAAAATGTGATGCTTTTACCAGAATGGTATCGCCCTCTTTTACGAATTTAAGAAGTTCCTCTGTCATAGCCTCACGCTCTGTGAAATAATGCACATCTACCTGTGCATCTTTTTCAGATGTACCTTTTGCATATTCCTGTGCCAGCTCTCCTGCGCAGAAAAGTGCATTGATATGGTTCTCGCCTACAGCCTCGCCAACCTCGTGATGGAGCTGCTTTTCATCGGCTCCAAGCTCTCCCATATCACCGAGCACGGCAATCGTCCTGCCCTTTGCATGCGAAAGCACCTCAATGGATGATTTCATGGATACAGGATTGGCATTGTAGCAGTCATCTATAACCGTCATGCCGTTTGTCTTTATGAAATTAGTGCGGCCTGCTATAGTCTGTGCGGCCTCAATTCCTGCCTTTATCTCTTCTATTGTAAGACCAAGCTGTAAGCCTACGGCTGTTGCTGCCATTGCATTGTATACATTGTGCTCGCCCGGAATGTGGATATGCGTATCAAACTCGCCAACAGGTGTGACAAAATGTGCGCTCATGCCGTCAAAACCAAGGTTCTCAATATCTGTTGTGTATACTGACTTGTGTATCTGTGCTTTATCATTGATGCATGTTTCTGCGTTGTTGCTATTGTATGACTTATCAGCCTCAACTGACTCACCCTTGCCATAGAATACTGCCAGTTTACCATTTACCACCTGCTTTGTGGCAAGCTTGTCATCATCACCGTTAAGCACCGCGACCGCATCCGGCATCATATGCTCGAAGCACTCCGTCTTTGCCTTTAAGACACCATCTCTGTCCCCTAAAAACTCCAGATGACAGTAGCCGATATTTGTAATGACCATCACATCAGGGCAGGACATAGTCGAAAGTCTGTGCATTTCTCCAAAATCGGATATTCCCATCTCAAGAACTGCCACCTGATGACTGTCCCTGATACCAAATATGGTAAGCGGCAGACCTATCTCATTATTGAAATTGCCCGCTGTCTTGTGAACGCTGTATTTCTGCTCAAGGACTGATGAAATCATCTCTTTTGTGCTGGTTTTTCCAACACTTCCGGTAATTCCCACTACCTTGATATCAAGTCCTTTTCTGTAAAATGCCGCAAGCTTTTTCATCGCATCTGTCGTAGAATCTACAAGCACATACGGCCCTGCCGGGTTCTCAAGCTCATGCTCAGAAAGCACAATGGCTGCTCCCTGCTTAAATACATTCGGGATAAATTTATGTCCGTCAACCTTTTCTCCCTTTACCGGTATAAAAAGATATCCCTCTTTTACAAGCCGGCTGTCGATAACCGCTCCTGTGATCTGTGTCTGAAGCAATGACTCATCACCGATATATTTTCCATCACATGCCTTTGTAATATTCTCAAATGTAAGATTTCTCATGTACTTATCTGACATTTTACACCTCGTATTTTTTCAAAGAAATTGCGATAAGATGCTCACACAACTGGTTAAAATTCATGCCGACAGCCGCAGCCTCCTGTGGGAGAAGGCTTGTAGGAGTCATGCCCGGAAGGGTGTTTGCCTCAAGACAGAACATCTCGTTTTTGTCATTTAAAAGGAAATCAGAACGCGAATATGTATCAAGTCCGATAACACGCGCAACCTCCTCTGCATAATGCTGCATATCCTTTGTAACCTGCTCAGGTAACTTGGCCGGACAAGTCTCAACCGTGCTGCCTGCTTTGTATTTGTTCTTATAATCGTAAAATCCCTCTTTGGGAGCAATCTCTATGATAGGAAGAGCCTTGCCCTCGATAACTCCGACAGAGAACTCTCTTCCCTGTACGAATTCCTCGATAACCAGCTCATTTTCCCACTTGAATGCATCATCAAGCGCTGCCTTAAACTCTGCTGCATCCCTTACGATAGTGACACCGATGCTCGAACCGCCACAGCAAGGCTTAACAACGCATGGAAGCGACAGATCTAGCTTTGTGATATCATCCTCTCTGTTATCTCTTGTCATGGAAATTCCTCTAGGTGTAGGAATGCCGTTTGCAACAAAAAACTGCTTTGCTGTATCTTTATTCATGGCGATGGCTGAGCTTAAGTAGTCACTGCCTGTATATTTTATGCCAAACAAATCAAATGCCGCCTGAATCTTTCCATTTTCACCGTTCTCTCCGTGAAGTGCCATAAATACGATATCAGACATCTGGCACATCCTGATAACATTTGGTCCAAAAAAGCATGCTGACTGATCCTTTCTCGAAGCCTTAACCTTTGCCAGATCCGGTGCAACAGTAGGAATGTCACTTACCTTGACACTTATATCATCTGCACGGTCAAAAATGCCTGCCAGATCTTCCTCCTTGTCACTATATCCCATAAATACATCCAATAAAATAACTTTGTGGCCGTTTTCTTTGAGCGCCTGTGCTACCATGCTTCCAGTCTTGAAGGAAACATCTCTCTCTGTACTCAGGCCTCCGGCAAGTACTACGATGTTCATTTTTATCCTCTTTTCAAAAATATTTTTGTAAATTATAACACCATCCACACAAAAAAGAAAGACCGGTTAATACCCCGGTCAAAAAGAAGTTCCCTTATTTCTATAATACCTGCTGCCTTTCTAGCAATGACACCATCCTTACGAACAATCTGCGCCCCTGCAGGTCTTTCTGTCGAAGTGTCATTCCATACTCATAAACCAATTTTTTATACTGGCAGACCGGTAAATCCGGCCTTCCAAATAATATTACCTTTAAAATCTCATTCTCATAATATATTTGTTCGTTCGGACTTTCATTAATAATATCTATTACATCTTCTAGATTAATAAGCCCCCTTTGACTCCGAACCACCTTATACATTTTCTGCAAAATCCTCCTTAAAATTTATTAGGAGAACTTCTTCTCTTCCCGATCTTTCTTTACCCTAAAAAACTCCTATTTTCCTTTCTACATTTTTTGTGTCCTTCACCTTCAAAGTTTTCTGACAAAACTATTTTTCCACACTTTTACGAAAGTTTCCAGTCGCATTACGCGTCTGTTTCGTGATAATTAAATTTTCATGGTATTAAATTGCATTTAATTGGCATATTTAGACAAATTACAACATGATTTTGTGTGTGAATACGCACAGTTTTGTGGGAATATACACTTTTTGCTCACGAAATTTTGTAATGAGAATTTCGTACTAGATTTCGTGGTTTTATTCTACGTGATGGTTCAAAAATCCTATTTTTTATCAACTTTTTCAATTTCAGCTTATTTATTCATAAAAGTTTGTAAATCCCGGAATATCAATTTTATTATAATCCCACTCCCATGTTGTACTATTTTCATATCTTCCAATTCCAACATACATAAGTTCAGTGTAATCCGAATCCATTTCATTTAAAGTTTTTATCAAAGGAATTTCTTTAAAATTATTAACCACCAAATTACCAATCTCATCATAGCTCTCATACCATTGTTCAACTAATCTTTTTTGGATTTCTAAGCTATTCATAGGCATCAGATAAATTATTCATAATCTTATCGCTCCTTTTTTCTCTTTTTCTTTTGTTTACACGGTATAAGTCGAGGGATTTTTTTAAATAGTTTCACTTTTTCAAAAATTTTTGACATAAAAAGAAATGCATGATAATATATAAATATAAAAAAGGTGCTACCGATAACGACGGTTCACCTGATCATTTACTAAGTTAAAATAACCGTTCAGTTTGTCAGGCTTGGGCGGTTATTTTTTTGTGGTCTCACTGCCATTGGAACAAATCGCATATCCGAGACCAAATGAGGTTAAGCAGAGACTGAGCACTGCAATCAAGGTATCGACTGTAAGCATAAGCGAAGTCCTCCTTCCATTAGATTTCTCAAATGAGAGCATATCTATGTAAATCGGAGCTATAGACTCCCCGCAAAAAGTGAACCGCCATCTACACGTCTACGTGTGGTAGCACCTATAAATATTATGACAAACATTTGTTCTATTTCAATATTTTTATCATATACTTATCATTAAACACACAAAATCGGCAGACCCGAAAGTCTGCCGATTTGATGAAAGAAAGGTTAAATTATGATGAAAAACAAGAGTTCTAACATTCTGGCTCAATAAGACCGTACGTATTGCCTTTTCTCTTGTAGACTACGTTTACTTCGTCATTCTCTGCATTTCTGAATACGAAGAAATCATGTCCTGAAAGTTCCATCTGGATGCATGCATCCTCCGGATACATAGGCTTCATACCAAATCTCTTGGTACGAACGATCTTTATCTGCTCATCATCTGTATCATCTGCATCAACAAATTCCTCCTGGAATATCTCTGCCGGTGCATATTTCTTAGATGTGAGCTTTGTTCTGTATTTTCTTAACTGTCTCTCGATTACTTCCTCCACGAGATCAATCGATACATACATATCATTGCTGACCTGCTCTGAACGGATAACATGTCCCTTTGTAGGGATAGTAACCTCGATCTTTTGTCTCTCCTTTTCTACACTGAGTGTTACGTATACGTCTGTGTCTGGTTTGAAATATTTTTCCAGTTTTGAAAGCTTCTCCTCAACCGCTTGTTTAATACCCTCTGTCAAATCAATGTTTCTACCTGTAATTGTAATTCTCATGATGTCCAACCCCTTTGTGGTTTTATTTGATACGTTGTCTGTATCATGTGAATATTATACCATAAATTTTACTTTCATCAATATTTTTTATGCAATTTTAATAAAAAATCAAGACTTTTATAATTTAAAGTCGCGTAATATCTTGATTTAACAACTATACAGGTAGTTTTGTTCATTAAAAAACATCAAGTCGAATGATTTATTATATACAAGATACTATTGTAGTGCCTCAAGCTGTGAACTGAGCTCCTCCCACGCTTCCATATCCTCAAGTATCTCTTCCTCAAGAGCATCGATCTGATTTTGGATCTCTGTAAGCTTTGAGTAGCTTGACTGATATTCAGGACGAAGCAATTCTTCTTTCAATTCATCGAGCTTTGCCTCTTTTACGGCAAGATCTTCCTCTGCCTTTTTGACTTTTTTCTGCACCTTTGAACGCTCTTTGCCAGGATTGTAATATGCTTTTGCCAAATTTTCGCTGCCTGATGTGCCTGTAGCACCATCCGCATTACCGGAAGCTGTATTTCCGCTTTCCGCTCCATTTCCGCCATTCTGACTGATAACTCCGCCAAACACAGCATTTCCGCGGTACACATTACGGCTTTCCTCGGCCTGTCGGTCAAGCTTTTCCTGATACTGCTCATATCCGAATCTGTAAAGATTTGTAGTGCCATCCTCGAATACAAGGAGCTGTGTTGCCACTTTTTTCACGAAATAACGGTCATGGGATACGAATATCAGTGTGCCTGTGTAGTCCTTTAACATGCTCTCAAGAGTCTCCTTTCCCACGATATCCATGTGGTTCGTAGGCTCATCAAGCACCAGCACATTCGGTCTGGTCTTTAATATCTTACAGAGTGCAAGCCTTACCTTTTCACCACCGGAAAGCATGTTTACGTTCTTGAACACATCCTCTCCCGAGAAAAGGAATGCACCGAGTGCGTTTCTGGCTTCTGTCTCTGTGAGGTTCGGATACTCGTCCCAGAAATCGTCAAGAACAGTCTTGTTGCTGTTATACATAGCCATCTGCTGGTCAAAATAGCCGATCTGCACATTTGTTCCAAATCTGTAATCCCCTGATAAAGCAGGGATTTTTCCTACTATCGTCTTTAAAAACGTTGATTTTCCAAGTCCGTTGCCCCCGAGTATACCGAGCTTTTCGCCCTTTTTCAGGTCAAGTGATACCACTGAAAGCGGATGATCGTATCCTATGGCAAGATCTGTAGTGTAAAGCACATCATTTCCTGTCTCTTTTTCAGGCTGGAAATTGGCATGGAAAGTCTTGTTATCGTACTTGTCCGGTGCCTCGATTATGACCATGCGGTCGATTGCTTTCTGCTTGGATTGTGCCATAGATGTTTTGGTCGGCTTGCCTTTAAATCTCGTTACAATACGCTGCAGACGCTCGATCTCTTTTTGCTGTGCAATATGATCTTTCATCTGCTTATCGTAATTTTCCTTCTTGCGCTCCACGAAATTCGTGTAATTGCCCGGATAACGTCTGGCTGTACCATACTCTATCTCGTATACAACGTCCACCACATTGTCAAGGAACATACGGTCATGCGATACAACAACGACAGCCTTTGGATATGACTTGAGATACCCCTCAAGCCACTCGATTGTTGTGACATCAAGGTGGTTTGTCGGCTCGTCCAAAAGAAGTATGTCAGGCTTTGAGAGAAGCAGCTTGATAAAAGCGATCTTTGTCTGCTGTCCACCGGAAAAATCACGGATCGGCTTTTTTCTTTCCTCGTCAGAGAATCCGAATTTGCGGATCATCACCTCAAATTCCTTCTCGTAATAATAGCCGCCATCATCCTTGAATGCCTCTTCCATAGCGGTATATCTGGCAACTTTTTCGTCAGAGTAATCATTCTCAAGCTCTGCCGCAGCGCGTTCAAGCTCTGCTTTTCTTAGATCCATTTTCACAAAGCACTTGCGGACTTCCTGCTCAAGTGTAACCTCAGGATCGTCAAATGCTATCTGCTTTAAGTATCCGATCTCCGGATTTCCTGCCTTTGCGATAAAAGCACTCTCGTCACTGTCGAGCTTTTCCATGTCCACTTCGCCTGATATAAGCTTTAGGAGTGTGGTTTTTCCGCAGCCGTTACGTCCGACTATCGCTATTTTTTCAGTGTTTCTGATTTCAAAATCTATACTATGCAAAATGACGTCGTCGCCAAAAGCGACAGCGCCATTACTGATCTGATAGAGCATATCTGTTCCTTTCCATACTTTGATATTGTATTCTGCAAATAAATTTGCGTCATACTTTAAGCCTGCTTTTCGCTGCTGCCCATAATGTGGTTTACAAACTGGGTAGCGGTACGACCGGAAATGCCGCCATGACTGAGTTCCCATTTGTTTGCCTCTGCGCAGAGTTCCTCGTCTGACAGTGTGCAGCCCATCTTGTGTGCAAGCTCGGTTACGATAGTAAAATACTCTTTCTGAGATGGCTTTGAGTAGCTGATCGTAACACCAAAACGATTTACAAGAGAAAGTTTCTCCTCAACTGTATCTGAATGATGCTTGTCATTGCTGTTGTCCTGATCGTTTCTGTCGTTCCAAGTCTCCTTGATGAGGTGACGTCTGTTGGATGTAGCATAGATAAGGATATTATCCGGTTTTGTCTCCACTCCACCTTCGATAACGGCCTTTAAGAACTTGTACTCGATTTCATGCTCCTCAAATGAGAGATCATCCATATATATGATAAATTTGTAATTTCTGTTCTTTATTGAAGCAATGATCTTTGAGAGATATTTGAACTGATGCTTATAAATCTCGATCATGCGCAGACCGTCATCATAATACTGGTTGACGATTGCCTTGATACTTGTGGATTTTCCTGTTCCGCTGTCTCCGAAAAGCAGTACATTGTTAGCTTTTTTGCCCTGTACAAATGCCTCTGTATTGTCTGTAAGTTTTTTCTTCTGAATCTCATAACCGATCAGATCATCGAGCATAACCGCATCCATGTTGTTGATAGGTCTGAATGAGAAATCTCCGTCCAGATGCTCCTCGATCCTGAATGCCTTGTTCAGACCAAACATTCCGACACCATATGCCTTGTAAAAATCAGTTACAATATTAAAAAAATCTTGCTCATCCTTAGCAACCTCGAGTTTTTTGCTGAGTGCCCTGACCTTTTCGCTTACATTGTGATTATACATGAGGTCTTTTTTTACAATAGCCTTGTAATTGCTGATCTGTGTAAAGCAGTCTATTCCAAGAGCTGCCTCGATTGGCTTGAAGTCATAATCAAATAAAGATTTAAAAATTTTGAAATCATTTGCTACGAGTGCGTTTACGCTGCCCTCGCTTGCTCCAACCTTCTCACATGTGATGGAAAATGGATTTTCGCTCATCATAATGAAAAACGTCAGATAGTTATGCCAGAGGTTGTCATCAAAGCCGTAATCTGTTGCGACTTTTAATATTCTCTTGACCTGAGTGTTTATATCGCGAACCAGCTCGGTCTTGTTATATTCACCGACCTCGAACTGTTCAAAAAGCTGTCCTAATTTATAAAGTATCTCGTCCGAAGGTAAATCTCCGTACATTAATAATTTTGAAATTTCCTGGTACATCTTCAATCCTCCTGTTTATGAATGATTACCAGTTTTTTATTATAAGCATATGTACAGTATTTTGCAATATCAAAACTCTACCCTAATTATTGTGCCCCTGCCTAATTCACTGTCCAGGCTGATCTTTGCATCGTGTAGCTGTACTATATGTTTTACGATAGCAAGTCCGAGTCCCGTGCCGCCGGTTTCCTTTGAACGGCTCTTGTCCACCCTGTAAAACCGCTCAAAAATGCGTTCCTGCTGATCCTTGGGAATACCGATGCCGTTGTCCTCAACAGTAAAGATCGTCTTTCCACCAAGCGTGTGTACCGTAACATTTACAGTACCTCCCTCATTATTATAGCGTATCGCATTCTGGCACAGATTTTCGACCAGCTCTATAAGCATATGGCTGTTTCCGCGCACGGTACACTCCGTACCGTCGAAGTTTAGCTGCACATTCCGCTGATTGGCATTCATCTGAAGATTTTCGGTACACTCTTTAACAAGCGAATAAAAGTCAAGCTGCTCAAAGCCTTGCTGTGCCTCACTTCCATCCAGTTCTGAAAGCCTGATTATATCATTTATCAGCGACAGAAGACGCAGTGCATTCTTGCGTATCTCCTTTGCAAAATGTGTCTGCTGCTCTTTTTCAACCATTCCGTTTTCGATAAGCTCAGCATAGCCTGAGATCGCTGTAAGTGGTGTCTTTAGCTCATGTGAAACATTTGCCGTAAAATCCTGTCTGCTCTTTGCCGCGGCAAGCACTCCCTCATGCTGTAGGCGGATCGCATTCATAAAAGGAACAAGCTCCTTGTACTCTGTGTGGGCCTGTATAGCTGATGCATCCTCGAGATTTCCTGCAAGTTGCTCAATTGGCTTCATGAGTTTTTTTGTAAGATTTTTTGCAAGTGCCACGCATGCTATCACTATAATTGCCATAACAAAAATCATCGATGGTATGCTACTCGCAAACATACTTAGTATACTCCTGGCTGCAATGGATACTCGAAGAACTGTTCCATCATCTAACTTGATCGCATGATAAAAGGTGTTGCTGTTCATGGTAGAAGATGTGCGCATGCTATCCCCTGTCCCATTGTTAAATGCTTCTTTAACTTCTGGTCTATCCTTGTGATTTTCAAGGGTTTTGGCATCATTTTCATTGTCATACAGTACAGTTCCGTCCCGGTCTATCCAGGTTACACGTATTTCATCTACATCAATAAGGGGAATATCATCCCCATTCCCCTGAAGTATCCCTGTACTCTTTATTGTCTCCGCCATAACCTGTAGATCCTCTTTCACCTGCTTTTGGAACAAATAATAATTGATCCATGTCATACTTACCATAGTCACTATTGCAACAAATATGGCTGTCGCTACAAGGTAGAAATTAATTTTCTTTTTCATATTATATACTCCATGTATGTTCCGTTGCTGTTATCCTCTGCGTTATTTCAGCAAATTGCATATCCCGTCATTATATCCGTCACGCTCTTACTCGATAACATAACCCACATTTCTTACAGTCTTTATCCTGCTGCCATAATCTCCGAGCTTATGCCTTAAAGTCTTTATGTGCATATCGACAGTACGTGTCTCCCCCTCAAAATCAGTATCCCAGACATTTCTCATGATCACGTCCCTTGTCATGACTATACCTGGATTTGACATGAGAAGACGCAGCAATTCATACTCTTTATAAGTCAATTCTACCTGCACATTGTCCACACTTACAATATGTCTCTCATGATCTATTACAAGACCATCTAGTTGAAACTGTTTTTGCTCATCTTTCGCTGTTCTTCTAAGAAGTGCTTTCACTCTTGTGATAAGCTCCATGATAGAAAAAGGCTTTTTTATATAATCATCCGCGCCACCATCAAGACCTTTTATCATGTCCATCTCAGTGGTCTTTGCTGTAACCATGATAATAGGTATATCCTGTGTCGTAGGTCTTTTTCTGAGCTTTCTTACAATGTCATAGCCACTTTCATCCGGAAGCATCACATCAAGCAGGATAAGATCCGGCACAAGTTCATCCAGCTTTTTGTAAAATTCTTTAGCATTCTCAAATGCGCTGACTATGTAGTTACTGTTTTTAAGCGCTATCGTCTCTATCTCTCTGATGCTCTCATCATCCTCGACTATGTATATTAAAGCCATAATTTACCTCTCTTCTTTCAAATATTCATAAATGTTTATAAATGTAAAATATTTACCTGATTTTTACATTAAGTATACACTACTAAAGTAAAACAGACGATGGCTTTATGTAAAATATATGTAAAAATCCATCGTCTGTATATTTATTATTTTAAACTTACCACACGTTATCTGCGCATTTGAGTTATTTTGTTTTTTATATCATGATTTATTAATCTTGTCATCAAGTGCAAATTCAACCCATTCAGCGATATTTGTTGCATGATCACCTATACGTTCAAAGTATTTTGCTACCATGAGTAGATCTGCTGCCTGCTCGCCATCCTGCGGATTTGTACGTATGAAGTCGATAAGCTCCGCTTTTACCTGATCAAAAAGATCATCAACTACATCGTCCTGCTTCATAACCTGATGTGCTTTGTCATTGTTCTGTTCTACATATGCCTCAATGCTTTTTATAAGCATAAGCATAGTCTCAGAAGCCATTTTCTTGACATCCTCAATATTTACCTTGTATGGATTGCGGCTCATCATAACAGTCATCTCACTGATATCGGCAGCATGATCACCTATTCGCTCCATATCTGTGACCATCTTCATTGCCGCAGATATGTTCCTTAGATCTCTTGCTACAGGCTGCTGCTGCATAAGAAGATTAAAACATATTGATTCTATTTTCTTTTGTTCCCTGTCTACCTGGGCATCACCCGCCATTATTTCCTTTGCGCTATTTGTATCCTGATTGATAAATGCTTCAATAGCTTTCTGGATAGATTCCTCTATCATAGTTCCCATATGAAGCATCTCCTGGTTAAGATTGTTAAGCTGCTCGTCGAATTTTGATCTCATTATCCGAACCTCCCTGTGATGTAATCTTCTGTTCTTTTGTCCTGCGGGTATGAGAATATAGTTTTTGTATCACCAAACTCAACCATATCACCGACGAGAAAGAATGCTGTATCATCTGATACACGTACTGCCTGCTGCATATTATGAGTTACAACAACAACAGTGTACTTTTTCTTGAGATCCTCCATAAGTTCCTCGATCTTTGATGTGGAAATAGGATCAAGAGCTGACGTAGGCTCATCCATCAAAAGTACCTCCGGTTGTACCGCAAGTGCTCTTGCAATGCAAAGACGCTGCTGCTGTCCACCTGAAAGTCCCATTGCAGATTTCTTTAATCTGTCTTTAACTTCGTCAAATATTGCCGCACCTTTAAGGCTTTCTTCCACTATCTCATCAAGTTTATTTTTATCCTTTATGCCGTGCACCCTTGGACCGTATGCGATATTGTCATATATGCTCATCGGGAATGGATTAGGTTGCTGAAATACCATGCCGACCTTTTTACGGAGTACTGTAGTATCAACAGTGCCTGCGTAAATATCTTCATCGTCAAGCAGAATGCTTCCCTCGATCCTTACGTTGTCAACAAGATCGTTCATTCTGTTTATACACTTTAAAAATGTGGATTTTCCGCATCCGGAAGGACCAATAAGAGCTGTCACACAGTTTTCCTTTATGTCCATATTCACACCGTGAAGAGCATGATTTTGTCCATAATACAGGTTCAGATCCCTCACCTTTAATTTGATTTTTTTCTCCATTTGAATCTCCTGTAGTTGTTCTAATGTTACTGTTACGGTATTGCAATTAAATTATACGTAACTGTTCATCAACTTCTTTCAGTGATTCATTATATGAGCACAATGTAAAATACTCTATCAATGGTATGTAAAATCTATGTCAAATTTTTTACATTTAACGGCCAGACTATTCTATACTGTAACAATCGCACTCCTTATCATGGCAAGGCTTTCATCCAGCCGATCCATATCAATATTAGAATAATTTATGATAAACTGATGTCGATCTTTCTTCTTTTTATTTATATTAAAATCAGTTATCGCCTTAAGCTTTATATTTTTCCTTAGAAGTGTCTGTTCCACTTCGCTATCTGACATTTTAGTCGAAAGCTGTATGATAAAATGCAGACCGGAATCGTTCTCTATAACCTTACATTCCTCATCTTTAA
Organism: bacterium; assembly: GCA_963641405.1. Taxonomy (GTDB): domain Bacteria; phylum Bacillota; class Clostridia; order Lachnospirales; family Lachnospiraceae; genus Roseburia. The sequence goes on from CAVICC010000030.1 coordinate 28,919, forward strand.
AACACCTTTTGATGCTCTCAAGTACTTTCTGGCGTTTTCTTCCATAGTAGAGTCTTGTTCTGTTGATGTGTTTTTCAAAATATCCCTCACTGATAAATTGTGCCAGGGCATACTGCTCAAATGTCGACACTGTACAGGCATAGAATGACAATCTTTTGTAAAATTCATTCGCCAAATGCTCCGGCAACACCATGTAACTGATTCGAATAGTCGAAGTCAGTGATTTTGAAAATGTATTTATATAGATGACTTTCTCACAGGCATCTATGGAAAGTATCGGTGGTATCGGTCTGCCATTTTGTCTGAATTCACTGTCATAATCATCCTCTATTATATATCTGTCATTGCTCTCGTTTGCCCATGCCAGAAGCTCGTAACGTCTGTTTATAGGCATAGTAATACCTGTTGGAAAATGATGTGTTGGGCTGATATGTGCGATCTGTGCGTTTGCTTTTTTTATTAAATCTACATTTATGCCCTGTTTGTCCATCTCTACAGGCACGCAAGTGGCATTATTGCACTCATATATCTGGCTGATCTTCTTGTACCCCGGATCTTCCACACAATATATCCTGTCCGTACCAAGCAGTTTTACGAGCAAACCGTACAGATATTCCGTTCCAGCTCCGACTATTATCTGGTCGGCATCTACTATCATGCCACGGAATGATGCCAGATGGCTTGCTATCGCCTGACGCAGCTCCAGCACTCCTCCGCACGGTGATACACGAAGCAGTTCTTTTTCACGAAGCGATATTGTCTCGCGCATAAGCTTTGCCCATATCGAGAACGGAAAGTTGTTTGAATCCGTCCTGTTTGACGAAAAATCAAATATGCTTTCCTCCTGCTGTGGCGGCATTTTTATATCCACTTCTTTATGTACAGGCGCCTGAACCACCCTGATATCAGACACATCGGCAATAAAATATCCCCGCTTTGGTCTGGCATACATGTAGCCCTCTCCTATCAACTGGTCATATGCATTTTCCACCGTAATGGTACTAACCCCGAGATTTTTGGCAAGTGTCCTCTTGGATGGCATTTTCTCTCCGGATGCAAGCTTTCCCTGTGCTATATCGTTTTTTATGCACTCGTAGAGACATTTGTAGAGTGGTCCGTTTTCGTTTGTGAGATTGTATGTGAGCATTTTGTTGCACCGCTTTCTGGCATTTTTATTTTATCTGTTTTGATTATTTTCATAATACCAGATAAGGGGTATTATTGCAATCAAGGATTTTGAGTTTTCGGTGAGGGTACGGGAACAACGAGGATATATGCCCACTCTCTCGCAAGTTCTCCGCTGCCAAGGTGCTGTAAGAATTATTATGTAGTTTTTGACTTATTGACGCAGCCGCCTTTACGCGCCATCCATGGCGCGGCATCGGCTCGACCTCGCTTCCATGCTCGGTCACTGCTGTGTTACGAAATAATTCTAACAGCATCTAGGCAGCTGCGAAAAAGCTCGTTCGCAGGCATATATCCTCGCGGTTCCCTTACACTGTGAGTGAATGATAACGTGGCCCCACACTGCCAAGACATAATAAATAATACATAACTGTTAACGGTTATAAATTAAAATACTAAATAAAATTTTTAAAGGAGAAAATAAAATGGAAAACAAAAATACTCAATACGAATTAAACAAGGGACTTGCTCAGATGCTCAAAGGTGGTGTCATCATGGATGTTACTACTCCCGAGCAGGCTAAGATTGCAGAAGCTGCCGGTGCTTGTGCTGTTATGGCACTTGAGAGAATTCCGGCTGATATAAGAGCTGCCGGTGGTGTTTCAAGAATGAGTGATCCTAAGATGATCAAAGGTATTCAGGATGCTGTCAGCATTCCTGTTATGGCAAAATGCCGTATCGGTCATTTTGTTGAGGCCCAGATTCTTGAGGCTATCGAGATTGATTACATTGATGAGTCAGAGGTTCTTTCACCTGCTGATGATGTTTATCATATCAATAAGAGAGATTTCAAAGTTCCTTTTGTATGCGGTGCAAGGGATCTCGGTGAGGCACTCCGCCGTATCAACGAGGGAGCCTCTATGATCCGAACAAAGGGTGAGCCTGGTACAGGTGATATAGTTCAGGCTGTAAGACATATGAGAAAAATGAATTCAGAGATTTCAAAGCTTACTTCTATGCGTGAGGATGAGCTTTTCGAGGCTGCAAAAAATCTTCAGGTTCCATTCGAGCTTGTTAAATTCGTTCATGATAACGGCAAGCTTCCTGTTGTAAACTTCGCGGCCGGTGGTGTTGCTACTCCTGCCGATGCGGCTCTTATGATGCAGCTCGGTGCAGAAGGTGTTTTCGTTGGATCAGGCATCTTCAAATCAGGCGATCCTGCAAAGAGAGCCGCTGCTATTGTAAAGGCAGTTACAAACTATACTGATGCCAAGCTTATCGCAGAGCTTTCTGAGGATCTCGGTGAGGCTATGGTCGGAATTAACGAAAATGAGATAAAAATCATCATGGAGGAAAGAGGTCAGTAAAATGAAATCTAGATTAAAGATTGGTATTTTAGCCGTGCAGGGAGCTTTTATCGAGCATCGCAAGATGCTTGAGTCTCTCGGATGTGAGTGTATCGAGCTTCGTCAGAAATCCGACATATGCGATATAGACGGACTCGTACTCCCTGGTGGTGAGAGCACTGTACAGGGCAAGCTGCTTCGTGAACTGGATATGTTTGATGTGCTTAAAGATAAGATTGCAAACGGGATTCCTGTTCTTGCAACATGCGCAGGTCTTATCCTTCTAGCAAGGCATATCAGTAACGATGAAAATGTATACTTTGGCACTCTGCCTGTTACTGTAAAGAGAAATGCATATGGCAGGCAGCTCGGAAGCTTCGAGGCTGACACCAAATTTGATGACAGCTTTGATTTTACTATGACATTCATACGTGCTCCATATGTTGAGTCTGTCAACAATTCTGCTAGTGATGTGCGCATACTTGCAGAGTACGATGGTAAGATCGTTGGTGTGCTGTATCACAACCAGATCGGACTGGCTTTCCATCCTGAGCTTGGAAATGATACACGGATACATGAGCGTTTCATTAAACTTGTATCTAGTAATGCGGCATTATAATAAGTAAGTGTATGAATAAATAGTTATTATCATAAGGCATCCTGTAATAACAATATTATAGGATGTTTTTTGTTGCCTTATTGGAATTATATATATTATAAAAATACTATAT
>CAVICC010000031.1:0-29623 GCA_963641405.1 bacterium
AGCCATAACTGGGCTGTTATCACCTGTTTTTGCTGATTTCTTTGCTGTGGTATTTGTATTCGTCTTTGCAGCTGTTGTTATAGCATTGCCTGTTCCATTTGAATTTGTGATCGTCTGTGCTGCCTTTTTATCTTTGTTGTCTGTTTTCTCTGCTTTCTTTTCCTCTTTCTTCTCCTCAGTCTTCTTTACAAGGCTTTCAATAGCTTTTTCAAGAGAAGCTGTTGCATTGTCAACCTTTGTCTGATCATCTGCCTGCTCTAATACTGCCTTTGCGCTTGCAAGCATATCAGAGAATGTTTTCCAGCTCTCGGCTGTGTAGTCAGCTTCTTTTAAGGCTTCTGCCTTTTCGATGGCGCTCTCAAGAGCTGCTGTATCAATTACTACCGGTTTTACATATGTAAATGAAAGTGTATCTGCATATCCTGTAGCTGCTACAGTAATCTCAAACTCAGACCCTTCTGCAAATGGAGCAGCTGTAGTATCAATTGTACCGTCTTCCTTTATGATAATAACTGCACCTCTGCCTGATGCCGTGTAATCTTTGCCATTTACATTTACAGTCTTGATCTTTTTAATGAAATCTGCAAACTGTGCTTCTGTTGCATCATCTGTTGCAACAAGCTTTGGTTCTTCTGAATCCTCATTGTATTTTGCTGGAATAGAATCGGCATAAAGCTCAAATGACTGTTTAAATGATGCATATTTGCCATTCTTATCTGATACCAAAATTGTATATTCATTGTTGTCAGCATCTGATGGGAAACTGATAACTACAGTCTTTACAGTTGCCGCATTTGCAAGAGCCCTTGCAACACCGCTTGAAGTGTCTGAAACAGCTTTTTCTGTTACAGTAAATCCTTCTGCTTTATTTCCACTTGCATCGAGTACTGTATACTCCGGATCAAATCCATCAGGAACCGAAACCTGTGCCGTAGTTTTTCCATCTGAAATCTTCGCATTATCCACATCTACGATTGTGGCATCTACTGATTTAATCGGTACATATATGCCGTTCTCTCCGCCTACTGCGACCTCGAAAATTCCTTTGTTTGTGTAATATGTTACTTTGTTTATAGTCTTACCCATCATAGACTCATAATGAGCTGATGATGTAGTGCATCCGTGAACCTCTGTGGTAAATCCACTAGACCAGGCAAGTTCCTCAACTCTCCAGATATTCTCAATATGACGCATACCATAGTCAGTACCATCAGTTGTGCTTACAATAACACCATATATACTTGCTGTTTCATTATCAGCATATCCCATAGCTGTCTTGATGCCATCAAGATCTAACTCATAATCTCCATATCTTGATTCGGTACTAAGTGTCGCTGTTACTTTTGAGGCATCAACTGTAGTTGCCTTACCATTAGTTTTTCCAAATGAATATGCACCGTCTGTTACAGAAAGTTCTTTGTAATAAGAAGGAACCTCAGTAAGCTGGTAGTATGAGTAATCAGCACTCTCAAAAAGAGCATCCTTTCCTGTATAAGTAGTTGTTGTTGTAGTTCCTCTCATTGTAGTTGTGATGTCTACTGAACTTTCATCCGTAATCTGAGCATTTTTATTATCCTTGTAAAAATCGTCAGTTACTTTTACAGGGAATGTCACACCGTTTATGGCATCTCCACTTGAGCTTGCGTGGTATGAACCTGCTGCAAGTGAACCTGATTTAGTCTTTGACTTTGTAGCTGAGGTGAAAGCATCTACTGTTACATCATTGTTGCTTACATCAGCTTTGTAAAAATCAGCATATGGTATGTTCATGAGGACATACTGTAAATTAAGGCTTGAAATAGCCTCTGTCAAATGAGAAAGCGCCTCTTTTGCTACAGACTGTGAAAGATTTTCACTAGCCAAGGCTTCCTTTGCCTCTTTAAGTTCTGTCTGCATATTTGACCATGTAGTTGGTGTATACAGCTCTTCATTAAGCTTCTCTGCCTCTGAAACTTTATCTTCAAGTGCCTGCTTTGTAGTATCGCTGACAGCAATCTGATCTTTTACAATATTTGCATCTGTAGCTTCAAAATTATAAGTATAATCCTCATAACCTAAGGCATAGATTGTAAGTGACCAATATCCTGTTCCATCATACTCATCTGGAATACTACATCTGATAGAATCTGTAAGGCCAAGCTGGATTCCCATTGATTTGTGCATCCAGTTATCCGCTGCAAACTTTGTACCATATGTGGCAACTGCATTTGTTCTTGTACTATCGTTGCCATAATATGTCCATTTTACAGCCTGCATATTGGCACCGAGATCGCCATAGTTTCCATTGAAATCTACTCTTAGAAATTCTCCAAATGATCCGTTAGCGTCCTTAACGGTCGGTTCAAGACCTTCTGCTTTTTTGAGCGATGTATCTTTTACACCTGAATCAGTTCCTGTTGCTCTTGCTGAGAATGAGAAAGTTCCATCTGCATTCTTTGTGACTGTCTTAAGGCCATTAGTATCTGCGGTCACATTTGCCACCTCGTCTATTGTTCCAAGCTTGCCCTCGGCATAACCGCCCTTTAATTCAGAACCATTCTCGAAAACTGAATATTTTGCCTTGAATGCTTCGTAGTCCTCAGCTTTTACTTTTACAGGAACAAATTTAAGACCTGTTACTTTGTAATTCTTTATATTAGCTTTGATATCTGCAATAGCAACTTCTGTTCCATCTGTAGTAACAAAAGTATCTTTATCTTTCCAATATGTCAGATTGTATTTTGTTCCGTCATTAAGCTCGATCGTTGCATTGCACTGGAAGCTTCCTCTGTGAAGTCCATTATTTGTAGTAGCACGAGTTACTGTATCAAATGCACCTTTATCAGATTCGTTTTTTGAATCAACTGCATCGGATGTTTCCGTGCTTCCTGCTGCCTGAACGCCTTCCGCTGCCCAGTACTCAGCCCATGTAAGACCTGCATAGCAATATACATATTTTTCAGCTTTCACAAGACCATTTACAGCATTATTTAAAGCTGTTGTTGCTGAGTCGACTGCTGTCTGTGACTCTTTTGCTGTAAGCGCATTCCTTGCTGATGTAAGTGCTGATGAAAGTGTGCTCCATGTAGCTGCTGTATAATCAGACTCTGTAAGTGCCTCTGCTGACTTGATAGCTGACTCAAGCGATGAGGTGTCGACTGTTACTGCTTCATTTGCTTTTTCAAGTGCAGCTATGGCAGCCTCTTTTACAGCCTTGGAAGTGCATGTTGCACCTGAAACTGTATCCCAACTGCTTATAGTATTAGCTGTTGCATCCTGACCCACAAAAGAATTGTATCCCTTGTAATATTTTTGTGATCTTGTCCTTCCTTCTTTTGCCCAATTAAAATATGAATCGTTATCTACTTCATACGTACTGTCAGGTGTAACTGAAATATTACTTATCTTTCCATCTTTTACTTCTAACAAAACAGATACATTGTACGATGTCCACTCAGTCGTAGCTGCTTCAACATTAGCAGTACTTGTGTACGTTCCATCAGCCGCCACCTGGCTTCCGGTTACAGCAAATGCACTTGTAGGACTCATTCCAGCCACAACTGATGCGGTCAGTGCAAATGCAAGAAATTTCTGTGCTAAAATCTTTCTTTTCATTTTTTCCTCCTTAAGATTTTTAATTTATAGTTAATGTGAACTCCAATAATTGCATAGTTCACAAATGCTACCATTGTTTAAAATTTTGAGTCACTAAATTCCAAGCAGTACGCATATCGCAATAAGAATCACTGCCCTTGCAATGGTAAACCATATTTCATTTCCACGCAGTCCATTTATTCCGGTGTGGATATTTGTCTTGGGACAGATCGCATTGCATTTCTGACACTGGAAACAGTCTCCAGCTATCTTTGCCGATCCATCCTCTGGCAGCCCTATATCACACGGACATATCCTGCCACATGCGCTGCAGCCTTTTATGCAGTTGCTCCTGTCTCTGTGCAGTGTAAAAAACGGCAGTATCGGAAGCAGTGAAAAAGCAGCTCCCATCGGGCACAAAAATCTGCAGAAAAATCTCTCCTGCACACACATACCTGCAATAATAATGATCAAAAGTATGAGTCCTGTTACATATGCCGCGATCTTAAAGTTTCCCGCACGAAGCATTGAAAATACATCCCATGGGCTTGTCCCTTTAAGCTTTGAGTACATGCCCATATAGCAGAGCAATGCTATCGCGATCACTATCACATATTTTATGTAAGACATGCCTTTTGCAATATTTTCAGGTATGCTTCCCGGCTTTTTCTTGAGTTTCTTACAGCACCACACATATATAGCGCGTACCGCATCTCCGAAACTTCCAAACGCACAGGCAAATCCACAGAAAAAACGCCCGAAGATGACAGTGTATATGCATATTACTGCAAGCACTGTGACAAATGACGTAAGCTCCACCTGATTTCCAGCACCGATCTGCGTAAATATGTATTTTATTCCATTAAACGCAGCCGTAAAGACCGATGGAAACAGTATAAAAAATATAAGCTGTATTGCTGCCCTAACCCATGTCTGTATCTTTTTCTGTCTTAGTTTTGGATTGATTTTCGGTTTATTCTTACTGTTTAAAATTTTATCAATACCCATATCCTGTTACTTCACCGCCTTTTCAAGTGCCTCTTTTGTGGCATTTTTTATTGCGGTGGAGCTGAATGTCGCTCCGCTTATCGTATCTACATCTGCACTCTGTGCTGAAATGATAGCAGGAATGATATCCTCTGCCATAGTAAGATATGCGCCATCCTCTTTTGCAGCATCCGTTACATTTATCTGTGTGATAGCACCGCCACTTATCTCAACTTTCACGGAGACATTGCCTCCGAAACCTTCTGCACTGCCCTCGTAAGTTCCGTCTGTGTATGCACCGGCAGAGCCATTGTCGGAAGTTGTGCTTGTGCCCTTGGCTTTTAAAGTCTCGATTTCCGCTGTCATCTGTGCGATCTTGTCATCCTGTTTTCTTTTTTCTACTGTAAAATTGTATCCCATTATAGATCCTGCAATTATAAGCAGACTAACCAATCTGATCCAAAATTGCTGCATATATTTATTCTCCCTGTTGTCCTCGCTTTATCCGGTTTGCTATTTTGTTATACGCGCACTCTCCAGCGCACTCTTACATCCCTCTATTATCGCTTTTGATGTACATGTAGCGCGCGATACCGTATCTATGCTGTTTAAGTCGATACTGTCTGCACTTCCCTGCGAAGTGATCTGAGTCACCACTCCCGTAAGCTTTGAGGTTCCATTTACGGCTTTATTTATATATGAGTCATTGCCGCTTCCACCATTTCCCTTTACATCAGTTATGGAAACTATCCTGTCATTTGAAATGGTAACTTTCATGCTAAGATCATAAGCTGAAAAATCCATATCCTCATCAGGTATGCACAGCGTTGTGACCTCATACGTGCCATCTTCATATGCATTGGTTGAAGTATCCAGCTTCTGTAACGAATTAATGGCAAGCTGCAATTTCTCCAGCGCACGATCTACTTCCTTTTTAGTAGACTCCCCGCTTTCCAAAATTTCTTTTGCATCCTCGTTTCTTATCTGTACTAAAAGCCAGCTCATCTGTGTATACTGTGAATCATCATATGCTGCCATGGAATTTATAAGCGCAAGAAGCGTTGACTTGTCCTGCTCTGTTGCTATATTATTGTCTGAATTATCCGTATCAGCATTTCCATTATCGTTATCATCCGGAGTACTCTCTCCGGCTGTTGTCTTTCTTGCCTCCTCAAATGCAGCCTTTACAGCACCTATAAGCCCTTTAGAACTGTATGTAGCTCCCGATACGGTATCCACATCCGCACTCTGCTTTTTCATGATATTCTTAAGTACGTCCATGGCATTGCTGATAAACGGCTCATCATCACTTTTCTCTGTGACAAGTATGGCTTTAAGAGTCTTGTCCTGAATAACTACAGCCACCTTGATATCACCCTTGTAGCCATCCGCAGTGCCGTAATAGATGCCATCTACATATGGAAGTGTACCTGTAACATCCTGACCGTTGTCTGTACTGCTATCGGATGAAGTATCTGATGCATCAGACGATGTATTTTCTGCGCTTCCTGTAGTATCTGAGCTGTTTGCATCTGTATTTACCACCGCCTGTGAAAGCGCACTTCTTACAGCCTCTATGATGCCGCGTGAGCTGAATGTAGCTCCAGATACGGTATCCACATTTGTGCTCTGCTTTTCAATTATTGAATCTAATATAGATGAAGCACTCTTTATATAGCTGTCACCATCTTTTGTGCTAACAATACTTATAGCCGCAATCTTTCCACCACTTATATCAACTTTTACTTTTACTTCTCCCGCAAACCCCTTGCCGGTTCCATAATATGTGCCATCCTTATATCCATCTGCATCAGTTACTGTAGCAATCTGTACCTCTGACGATGCTTCTGTTCCATTTGACTGTGCTTCTGCCTGTTCTGTTTCGCCTGTCACTCCGGAATCTCTCTCCCCTGTCAAGGCATTTTTTACAGCACCTATGATACCGTTAGAGCTGTATGTAGCTCCAGATACGACATCCACATCAAGACTCTGTGCGGATATGATTTTGTCAATCACGCCCTTTGCCCTGTTAAAAAATGCCTCATCATCTAATGATGACAATATATCTATGGATGTTATACTCTTGTTCATTATAGTGACTGCAACTGTAACTGTTCCTCTGTATCCTGTCGCACTGCCCTTGTATACGCCATCTTCTAAATCAAAGCTGCCTGTAGCTGTGGAATCTGCTTCATTATCTGTGTCTGATGTATTTTGGGCTCTTTCTGTTTCGTCAGTTTGCTCTGTCACCTGTGTACCCGGCTCATACGCTTTTGCCTGATAACCGCTAAGCGAGATCACCACTCCCAGCGCAACTGCCACCGCCGCGCCAAGCGGTGCATATGGTTTTATTTTTTGAAGAAATTCATTAAACTTCATATATACCTCTTACTATTAAAATGTTAGTCATTTTTTATGATCTCGAAGTCATAATCTGATGTATAATCGTCTGCAATCCCTTCGGATATGTACATCTTGTCATCATCCGTAAACAGTATGAAATCAAATTCTTCGCTATGTGCTTTCCAAAACTCACATGCTTTGTCCTTTCCCATGACAAAGAGTGAAGTAGAAAGCCCATCTGCAAGTGTTCCATCACTGCTAACTATAGTAACTGATTTTAGTCCACTCTCTGCCGGATATCCTGTGGACGGATCTATTATGTGGTGATATATCTTTCCATCCTGCTCGAAATATCTCTCATATCCGCCCGATGTGATAACTGCTTTGTCACTGACGTTTATTACACCAATATATTCGCTGTCGTCCTCCGGGCTTTGTAAAGCCACGCGCCATTTGCTTCCATCGGTCTTTGTATGATATGTCTGGACATTTCCTCCCAAATTGACCAGTCCGCTGTCTATATCATGATTTTCAAATATCTGCATGATCCTTGATGAGGTATATCCCTTTGCAATACCGCCCAGATCTATCTCCATTCCTTCCTTTGCAAAAGATATCTCCCGTGTTGTATTGTCATAATTTATATCTGACACATCTGCCAGAGCAATAAGCTCTTTTAAAGCGGCATCATCCGGCACCTTAAAGTCCTTTGTAGGAAATCCCCATTCCTGCATTATCGGATATATAGCTATGTCAAACGCTCCATCCGTCAGACTATAAAGTTCTATAGCTTTTTCTACCAGATATCCGCCATCCTCTGACAAAGTAGCGGACTTATTAGCGTTAAGCTGCGCTATCTCGCTATTTTCGTCTCCTGTAGAAAGCAGCGCATCAAGCCTTTCTATCTCAGTAACTGCCTCTTCCACTGCCGCATCCGCATCGCTTCCGTATGCAGTGACTGTCATATATGTATCCATGGCAAACACTTCCTGTGTTGCTTCATTGTCTGCATTCGACTGCGCTGATTTTTCCGCTATATTTTGTGTGTTTTCTTCCTTTGAATTTGAAGCAGCCGTGCAGCCTGCAGCCTGGAATGCTGCCGCAAAAATCAATGCATATAATATCTTCTTTTTCACTAGTGTACCTCTTTTAAGTTTGTTTTATAGTACCCTCGTACCATTATTCTAACTTTCATTAGTCTCTTCTAACCTCGACATTTTATTGTATATTTTCAGCTATGTCAATCAGTGAAATGCTTAATAAACATTTTTTATCATTAAGCTATTTTTTTGCACATACAAAAAAAGCTTGCCTTTAGTATGTTAACGTGGTAGCATGGTTACTAAATAAACCATTAAAGGGGATTATACTAATGAAAACTTCTGAAATAATTGTATTTATTATCTATCTTGCATTCATGCTAAGTATCGGAGTATTTTTCTTCATCAAAAATAAGAATGGTGGAGAGAAAACCTACTTTCTGGGTGGACGCCAGATGGGTCCATGGGTGGCTGCCCTCTCAGCAGGAGCATCTGATATGAGTGCCTGGGTGCTTATGGGTCTGCCTACATCTATTTATGCACTCGGTCTCGGACAGGTGTGGATACCTGTTGGACTATCTATCGGATATACAATAAGCTGGCTTGTTGAAGCTCCGCGCCTTAGAAAATTTTCCATTGCAGCAAATGACTCAATCACTATCCCACAATACCTGACAAACAGATTTCTTTCCAAATCACTTGCACTGCAGGTAATATGTGCCATAGTATTTTTGGTTGCCTATACTATTTACTCGGCCTCAAGCGTAAAGGCATGCGGCACACTTTTCCATACTGTTATAGGAATGGATCCACAAATTGCAATGTATCTTGCTGCTGTTATTATTGTAGGTTATACATTCCTCGGAGGTTTCTCCGCAGTATGTTGGACAGATTTCTTTCAGGGTATGCTCGTGCTTGGTGCCATGTTTATAGCACCGATATTTGCTGCATTTATGCTTGATACGTCTTCTGTATCAGCATTGCCTGGCGGATACTTAAATCCATTCTCCGACTGGAAAGATATCGTATCAGGTCTTGCTTGGGGACTTGGATATTTTGGTATGCCGCATATCATTATCAGATTTATGTCGATAAAATCGCAGAAAGATCTAAAGAAATCCGCAAAGATCGGTATCACATGGACTCTTCTTATTGTAATTTTTGCAACTCTTATTGGTGTGATAGGAAGAATGTTCCTTGGATTTGATGAATCTATAAATGAAAACTCTCTGGTATTCATCCAGATAGTAAGAAAGATTTTCCCAGGTGTCATATCGGGAATACTGCTCTCAGCAGTGCTTGCGGCCTCAATGAGCACTGCTGACAGCCAGCTTCTTGCCGCATCATCAGCTTTTTCAAGTGATGTATACAAACCTGTTATAAGACGTGGCAAGGCAAGCGACAAAGAGATGATGTGGGTAGGCCGTATCGTGGTTCTTGGCATCGCTGTAGTTGCCCTTATCATTGCATCCAATCCAAATGCAGGATCTATCATGGCTCTTGTATCTAACGCATGGGGAATCTTTGGTGCAGCTTTCGGACCTGCAATCATGTTAAGCCTCTTCTGGAAGCGCTTTAATTTTAAGGGCGCTGTAGCAGGAATCATAACCGGTGCCGCTGTTGACATCCTTTGGTACATATTCCTTACAGGTACAGGAATTTATGAGCTTCTTCCGGGATTTGTGATTGGACTTGTAGTGGCTGTTATAACAACACTACTTACAAAAGAGCCTGAGAAAGAAGTTTACGAGCTCTTTGAAAAAGCAGAAAATTTTGATGAATAACTAAAATACGAAACGCAAACTTCCCACATGTAGAGTGTTGCCGATGCCGCCCGTGATACGGGGTAGCACCACACCAAAATAACATGTGGGAAGTTTGCGTTTATATCTTATTAAATGCAAGGCAAGCTGCTCCAAGCAGTCCCGAATCCTCACTTAGTGTGGTTTTTCTGACTCTTATGAGGTCCTTCATGAAATCATATGTCTTTTGTTTTACGAGTTCTTCTACTTCCTCCACAAATCCGTCTATTTTAAGTGCGACCGATCCGCCAAGAATTACGATATCAGGATCTGCAAAATTGTAGATAAACGCAATGAAGTTTGCCAGATAATTTTTGGCATCGTTCATAATGCTGATTGCAGCTTCATTTCCGGCTTTTGCAAGGTCATTTACTTCTCCTGCATGTTTTACATTAAGACCTGCCTTAAGGGCACGCTGTGTGATCGCTGTACCACTGCTTATAGCTTCAATGCCGCCCGGTATGATAGATCCGTGGGATGGACCATCCTGTATCATGATACTGTTCTCCACCTCATTTGCAAAGCCGTGCGCTCCCTGATAGATTTTCTTATCAATGATAAATCCTGCACCTAATCCTGTAGAAATGGTAAGAAACTGCACTATATGGCAGTTCTTTCCCTCTCCTATAACAGCTTCCGCAAGGCCTGCAAGATTTGCGTCATTTTCGAGATAAACAGGCTTTCCTATAAGTTTTTCAAGTTCAAAGGCCACATGATATCCATGCCATCTTCCTCTGATATTTGGCGATGTAATGATTTTGCCTTCTATTAGATCAAGTGGTCCCGGACAGGACATGCCTACTCCGATAATGTCAGCGTCATAGGAATTTATGATATCTGCAATAGTTCCAAGTGTATTATCCGGATTTTCGCTATCCGTGGCAAACTGTTTTCTGTCTGTAATTTGATAATTTTCATCCACAAGAGCTACTCTTGTATTGGTGCCCCCGATGTCTATAGCTATAGCGTATTTCATATTCTTTCACACATACCTTTCATTATTTCTTTGCATTGCATTTCTCATATGCAAATAATGCTGCCCCTAGTGCTCCGCAAAGCTGTGCCTCGTCGCAGATATACAATTTTGCTCCAAGTTTTTCCTCGAGTGCATTTATAATGCCTTTATTTTTTGCCACACCGCCTGTCATCATATACTCGCCCGGATTATTCTGACCAAGACGCGCAGCAAGTGCTCCTACCTTTGAGGCAACCGACATATTGAGTCCGTGAATAATGTCAGTGACTTCCTTATTTTGTGCCACAAGAGATACTACCTCCGATTCTGCAAATACTGTACACATGCTTGATATCACTATATTTTCTTTCCATTCAAGTCCTTTTGTGCTCATTTCCTCAAGGGAAAGTCCGAGTGTTCTTGCCATCATCTCAAGAAAACGTCCTGTTCCAGCTGCACATTTGTCATTCATCAGGAAGTTTTTGACTGCTCCGTTTTCATCTATGCTGATCGCCTTTATGTCCTGACCTCCGATATCTATAACTGTGCGGACATTTGGATTGAGGTAATGCGCGCCCTTAGCGTGGCAGGTAATCTCAGTTATGCTATCATCTCCACTGTCTATATATGCGCGGCCATATCCTGTTGTCACGATCCTTACTATATCTTCCTTATTGATGCCTGCTTTTTTTACAGCTTTCTCAAGACTTTTTTCGGCACTCATCATGGCACCACCGCCGGTTGGGATAATCATTGTCGATTTGATATTTCCGTCCCAATCAAGTATGACGACATCCGTACTTGTGGATCCACTGTCTATTCCCGCTACATAGTAGACTCCTGATTGCATTTTTTTCTTTGCCTCCTCGCTTATATCTTTTGACTGTTCCATATCCTCTGAGCCTTCTATTGTCTCCGAAAATGCCTGTATTCTGGTTAGAAGCTGCCCCGCACTCTGGCTTGTAAAATCAGTCTCTATCTTTAGCAGAGGAATTTTGATATTTTTCTTTATGCTGGCATATTCAAAGCCATAATAGTCACAGAATTTTATAGTATGATATATTATTCCTTTTAGGTTTGGATCTAAAAAAAGCTGATTTCGTCTCGTGCTGTTATTCATTCTAAAACATGGCATCTGTCCAAGCAGACTCTCCGCATATGCCAGAAACATGGTATCCTCATCCATATTGCGCAAATCTTCCGGCAATATTATCAATTTACGGTCTGATGTACAGGTCAGATTCTCCACATGCATCTTTATGTTTTCCTCTATAGTCTGCTCAAGCACACTGCTGACATGTACTCCAAGCAGTCCTATATATGGCCTGCTTTGTGCTTTAATACCTATAAATGAACTTATAAAAAGCTCCCTGTCAAAGCCCTTGCCGGAGTACTTTTCATATGCATCCTTTAGCTTTCTTATAGATTTGGCAAATTTCTCATTCTCACATTCATTATCCTCATGTGGCAGATCAAGCATGTACAGAAATTTGCATTTTCCTGTACTTTTTATGATATCATAGACCCTTCTTGTCGAATCACAGCAATTTACCAATATAAGTTCTTCTACCTTTTCTTCGAGAACCGCCTGTATCATTGATTTTCCAAATCCACACAGATTAGCATGTGCGATCTTGTCCGATCTATCAAAATTTTCCGGCATATCATCAAGTGGCATACATTCCTGCCCGAAAGCCTTAAAAAGCTCTACCGGTGCGTATTTACAAACATAATATATCATCTAAATATTTTACTTCCTATCTTCCTTTTGTATATCTAAGTCATTCATGTAAAAGCATCTCCACAAATGCCTGAAGTCTCGTGGAAATCTGTCCGTCACTGGCATTTGCCGAATTGCAGCCGTCACCGTCAAGTACCATCGTAGGCAATCCCGATTCTTCTAATGATTTTTTAATCAGACTGGATGCTCCGATAGTATTTTTGCAACCCCAGTGTGCAAATAGTATTGCACCATCGGCCCCTGTCATCGCCGCAAGCTTCTTAGACTCTTCTATCCTTTGATCTATGCTGCCGTTATATATACAATTTACCATCTTAAAAGCCATAGCCTCGTATGGATCTTCTGCTTTCATCTGCCGGAATCCGTCTGCAACAAAATCACTTGCGCATATATGGATTTTATCACTGTAGTTGAATACATCCTTAACCGCATTTTGCAAAAATGGCATAGTATGCATCCAAAGTACGCGAAATCCATCCGAACGTGGAGCATTTTTCACATCATTATAAAGAAGCTGTGTATACTTTACAGAACTTTCTGTTCCTGCCAAAAGGTGACACATAAAAAGCGCGTAAAGTTCATTTGTAAGCGATGATGTGATATCATGATTCTTTCGCAAAATGAGTTGCTTTTCATAATATTGTGCAGCTTTTCTACTGTTATCCACCACCGCCTTTACAGCATCCTCAGGTATTTTTCTACCTGTCACATCTTCCAAGAAACGCTTTAATTCACGAAGCTGCGCTGCAACATACTTTATCGACTCATGTTTTTTCTCATATGGCACATCTATAAAAAATCCCGGTATCTCATAGCTTTGCTTTAGATATGGAAATGTCATCATATTTCCATCGCATGCCAGATTTGTATATACCATGCATTTTGGTTTCGGCACTATTCCATTAAGCGCTGCTCCAAGAAACACTCTGTGGTACGAACACATTGTCTCGGGAAATCCTTCTTCCTCTGTCTTTCTAAGAAAAGTCTGTTCACACCTCGTTCCAGCCATAAAACAGGACAGAGCCTCCACGGAATACGGTGTCAGTCCTGCCGCTGTCAAAAGTTCCCCCGGCACAAAAATGCTGACCATTGCAGCATTTTCGGGTTTTGCTAGGGCATTTATTGTGTTTTTCATTACTACCTTTGCCACATACCTCCCCGATGAGGGAAGTCTTCTGTCCGGAAAAAGTTCAAGTCTTTTTTCCTGTAGCCTGTAGCCTGTCAAAAGCAGTTTTCGCGCCTTGTCAGGGTTATCCTGTGACAGGCTGCCCACTGCATTTCCAAATTTATCTAATATATCCATTTATATTTCATTTTCCTTACTAATTAAAGCTTCCCACATCCCAGGCGGTACCAGCACTATTTTATATGTGGGAAATTTGAGTTATTAATTTTTAATATTGCAATGCTTTACCAATACAATTGTAAGATACCCTTCTGCCTCTCTTAGCTCATCCAGACCAGTATAGACGCGCTCATTCTCCATGCCGCAATTTGTAACTCCATATACTTCCATTTTCTGTCCCAAGACAATAGCTTCGTTTAACACCTCTATCAGCTGTCCAAGTTTCTTTCCTGATTTCATGTATACACAAGTTCCGCTGTATCCAATCGTTTTTTCCACATCATATGACGCAGGAATGATGTGGATTTCCTCTTTCATCTCACCAAGAGATATTCCCAGCCTTGCTGCTGCCGCACAAAATGACGGCACGCCACTTATCATATATGCGCCAAAACCTGCCGCATTGACACGCTTGTGAATATACATATATGTGGAATATACGCTTGGATCACCTATGGTAAGCATCCCGACAGTCTTTCCATTTTCTAATTGTGCTACAATATCTTTGTATATTTTTTCATGTGACACATCAAGCTTTTGTTTATCTTTTATCATCGGAAACGGTGTACACATGATACTCTTCTTTTCTATGTCAGGATATATCTTTCTTACAATCTGATATGCATAACATTCCTCAATTGACACAGCCGGAATTGCTATGACATCGCATGAGCAAACTGTCTCATATGCCTTCATGGTCATAAGCTTTGGATCTCCCGGTCCTACACCTATGCCATATAATTTTGCCTTATCTTTTTTTAGATTTTCTTTACTGTTCATACATTTTTCACCTGTGTTTTTTCCATATTATGATATTTTACCCATATTTACTTGAAATTTCAAGGACTCAACTGTTCAATCAGCCAACACCATATCTAAACTATAAAAGGGAACCCCCAATCTATTGATCAGGAATTCCCTTTTGAAACTTCATATTAATATTCTATATATAGGAAGTTTGATTAAATTATAAACGCTTAGACTACCAGGAAGAATTTTACGAGGAAAAGCAGCGAAATAGCATATGTGAGAATAGACACCTCTTTTGCTTTTCCTGTAAATACTTTAAGTACTGTATATGTGATGAGTCCAAGACCAATACCATGTCCGATAGATCCTGAAATAGGCATTGCGATAAGCATAAGTGCTACCGGTGCCACCTGTGAGAGATCCTCGAAGTCTACTTTCTTAAGACCTCCAAGCATAAGTATTCCTACATAAATCAGAGCTGATGACGTAGCCGCTGCAGGGATGATAGCTGCTATAGGGGCTATAAAGATACATGCAAGGAAAAGGATTCCAGTTGTAAATGCTGTAAGTCCTGTTCTACCACCAGCCTCAACTCCTGATGCTGACTCTACGAATGTAGTAACTGTTGATGTACCTGTTGCAGCACCAACGATTGTTGCTACTGAATCAGAGATAAGAGCCTCTTTCATATTTGGCATATTTCCCTGTTTATCAACCATTCCTGCACGTGATGCTGTACCAACGAGTGTTCCGATTGTATCAAACATATCGATGATACAGAATGTGATGATAAGTGAAATAGCTGTAAACCAGCCCACCTTGATAAAATCCTTAAAATCAAACTTAAACAGTGTTGTATCTGCCATATCTTTAAATGCAGGTACAAATGAAGCTGTTGTAAGTGATGCAAATGGATTTGTTCCGAAGAAGATAGCCTCTCCAGCCCAGTAAATCACACATGCAGCAAGCATTCCAAAAAGTACTGCTCCGTTTATGCCTTTGTGTGCAAGGACTATGATAACAAAAAGTCCGATAAACATTGTGACAACCGTAAGTACCATTGTAGAATATCCGTCGCCCATGTTATTCTTTGCAAGGCTTGGTGTGAGCGCACCAAAGAAGTCCTTCATTACATAGAAAGGTCCACCCTCTGATGAGTATACACCTACGTTTGAACCAAATCCGATATTAAGAAGCATAAGTCCGATAGCAGGTGAGATACCCATACGCACACCGTAAGGGATAGCGTCTACTATTTTGTCTCTGATGTTAAAAATTGAAAGTATAAAGAATAATATACCCTCTATAAAAATGATGCACAGTGCAGCCTGGAAAGACTCCACATAACTAAGTCCTGTAAGACTTACAATATTTGCAACTACTACTGCAAAAAAACTGTTAAGTCCCATACCCGGGGCCAGTGCAAATGGCTTGTTTGCAAGGAATGCCATCACAAACATACCAACTGCTGATGCGATACATGTCGCAAGGAATATACCATTCCATAATGCATTTGTTCCCTCTGCACCAAAACTGGTCAAAAGGTTTGGATTAAGAGCAATAATGTACGCCATAGTCATAAATGTTGTAAGACCGGCGAGAATCTCTGTCTTAACCGTAGTGTTGTTTTCTTTGAGTTTAAAAATTCTCTCTAACATTTTTTCTCACTTTCTCTTATTAATATATTTAATTTGTGAATCACAATTGATCCCTAAAATGTGCTGCCGTCAAACACGTCCCCTACTATCTTTGGCAAATCAGCAAACTGCTGTATGGCTGCAACTTTATCATCTATTGTCCCAAAACCATATGCAGCATGGATAAATTTAACACCAGCTTTTTTACTCGAGTCGTAATCGCCCTGAATATCCCCGACGTATACGGCTTCGTCTATATTGTTTCTTTTTACGATAAGCTTTATATTTTCAGATTTCTCGAAATTGTTGTTGCCGTAGCACTCTATATCTTTAAAATATCTGCCAAGTCCGTGATATTCAAAAAATGACTCTATATAGCCTGACTGGCAGTTGCTTACTATGTAAAGATCATAACACTTTGACAGTAGCTGTAATGTTTCCTCTACTTTAGGATACAACTGACCGCCATGATCTTTAAGATAATCATTTTCTTTATCACCACATGCCTTCATAAGCTCATCTTTGTAAACACAGTCTGGAAAGAGAATGGATGCTATAACATCCATCGTCTTTCCCATTACAGAATACATATCTTCTCTTGTGATAGGTTCTCTCTTGTAATCATAATCATCAATGGCTTTGTTCCATGAATTTGCAACATTTTCTGCTGAATCCCAGAGAGTCCCATCCATGTCAAAAATAATGCCTCTATGCTTCATCTATAGCCTTTCCTATATCATGTCTCATGTATTTGTTGTCAAACTGTACCCACTCAGTTGCCTCATAAGCCTTGGCTCTTGCCTCCTTAAGAGTAGCTCCTGTAGCGGTAATTCCAAGAACTCTTCCTCCGTTTGTGACAATATTTCCATTGTCATCGAATTTTGTTCCTGCATGGAAACAGAAATAATCATCTTTTCCATCGAAGTTTTCAAATCCAGTGATCGGGAAGCCCTTTTCGTATGATACAGGATATCCGTCTGATGCTAGCACAACGCATACTGCCGCATTGTCTTCAAACTGGAGATCTATAGTATCAAGTTTTCCGTCAACACATGCTTCCATTACATCGATGATGTCATTTTTCATACGTGGGAGTACTACCTGTGCCTCAGGATCACCAAATCTGGCATTGTACTCAAGCACCTTTGGACCGTCCTCTGTGAGCATAAGTCCAAAGAATATAACACCTGTAAAAGGTCTGCCCTCTGCGGCCATAGCATCTACAGTTGCCTGATAAATATACTTCTGACAGAAATCATCTACCTCTTTTGTATAGAACGGGCTTGGTGAGAAGTTTCCCATACCGCCTGTGTTAAGTCCTGTATCTCCGTCACCGGCACGCTTGTGATCCTGCGCAGATGACATGATCTTTATTGTCTTTCCGTCTACATATGAAAGAACAGATACCTCGCGTCCTGTCATGAATTCCTCAACTACCATGGTATTGCCGGCTGTACCGAATTTCTTATCCTCCATGATAGTCTTTACTCCCTCTTTTGCCTCCTCTAAAGTATTGCAGATAAGCACGCCTTTTCCAAGTGCAAGTCCGTCAGCCTTTAATACGATAGGCATTTTGGCTGTCTCAAGGTATTTAAGAGCCTCTTCCGGGTCTGTAAAATTCTCATATGCTGCTGTAGGGATATTGTATTTTTTCATGAGATCCTTTGAAAATGCCTTTGATCCCTCAAGAATAGCCGCATTTTTCTTAGGTCCGAATACCTTAAGCCCCTCTGCCTCAAATACATCAACGATACCACCTACAAGTGGATCGTCCATTCCTACTATTGTAAAATCAATCTCTTTTTCTTTTGCAAATGCAACGAGCTTGTCAAACTCCATGGCTCCGATAGGCACACACTCTGCGAGTGCTGCTATTCCGGCATTGCCAGGTGCACAGTATATCTTGTCAACTCTGCTGCTCTTTGCCACGCTTGTAACGATAGCATGCTCTCTTCCGCCGCTTCCTACTACTAATACTTTCATGTTGGTCTCCTTATACTCACTATTTGTCAATTACAACCTGTCCGTCCACTACGGACACCTTGCCGTTTGCGATTAAATCTATAGCCTTTGGCATGATTATCCACTCTGCCTGCTCCATTACCCTGCGCTGAAGTACCTCAGGTGTATCGCCCTGTTTTACCTCTACAGCTTTCTGCATGATGATAGGGCCTGTATCCGTTCCCTCATCCACGAAATGACAGGTAGCTCCCGTGACCTTTACACCGCGTGCAAGTACTCCCTCATGCACCTTAAGTCCGTAGTAACCCGTACCACAAAATGAAGGAATGAGTGACGGATGTATATTAATAATCTTATTTCTGTACTGTTCTATCATCTGTGGTGGAATAACAACCAAAAATCCTGCCAGCACTACAAGGTCTACATTGTATGAGTTAAGCTGTTTTAAAAAGTCCTCATTGAATGCTGCTCTGCTCGCGTAGGATTTTGGTGATATGCATACAGACTCAATTCCTGCTTTTTTAGCTCTCTCGAGCGCATATGCATCTGCGTTGTTACTGATAACAACGGCTATCTGTGTATTTGTAATTGTTCCATTTTCTATTGCATCTATGATGGCCTGAAGATTAGTTCCGCCACCTGATACGCATACAGCTATTTTCATTTTCTTTCCTCTCATGCGGATAATATAGTTTTAAACTAAATCTACACCTTTTTCTCCGTCAACGATCTTTCCTACTACATATGGTATATCTCCGGCTGATTTCATAGCTTCCATAGCCTTGTCAACATCGACAGGATCTACTGCTACGATCATTCCGAGTCCCATATTGTAGGTATTGTACATCATGTGTTCCTCTACCTGTCCCTCACGAGCCATCATTGTAAAGATCGGTGGGATAGGATAGCTGTTTT
Organism: bacterium; assembly: GCA_963641405.1. GTDB lineage: Bacteria > Bacillota > Clostridia > Lachnospirales > Lachnospiraceae > Roseburia. The sequence continues at coordinate 19,051 of CAVICC010000031.1, forward strand.
TCTCAACTATCGCACGTTTGCCCTCTGGAAGCATACGTGGGATGTTCTCATAGAAACCGCCACCTGTGATATGACTGCATGCTTTTACTGTAACGCCTGCATCCTTTACTGCCTTGAGTGCCTTTACATATATTCTTGTAGGAGCAAGGAGTGCCTCACCGAGTGTAGTGCCAAGCTCCTCATGGTATGTATCAAGTGTCTCTTTATCCATATTAAATATCTTTCTGACAAGTGAAAATCCGTTTGAGTGGACTCCTGTAGATGCCATTCCGATAAGGACATCGCCATCCTTTAAGTTCTCTCCTGTGATGATGTCTTTTCTGTCTACAACACCTACTGCAAATCCTGCAAGATCGTACTCATCTTCAGGCATAAGTCCCGGATGCTCTGCTGTCTCTCCTCCGACAAGTGCACAGCCTGACTGCTTACATCCCTCTGCCACACCGCTTACGATAGTAGCGATCTTCTCAGGATAATTCTTGCCACATGCTATATAATCAAGGAAAAATAATGGTTCTCCGCCTGCGCATGCTACGTCATTTACGCACATTGCAACGGCATCAATACCGATAGTGTCATGCTTGTCCATAATGAATGCAAGCTTTACTTTTGTTCCGCATCCGTCTGTTCCGGAAAGCAGGACAGGATCCTCCATATCTTTTATTGAAGCAAGTGAAAATGCTCCTGAGAAACCGCCAAGACCACCTAATACTTCCGGTCTCATTGTCTCCTTTACATGCTTTTTCATAAGCTCGACTGATTTGTAACCTGCCTCGATATCAACACCTGAATTCTTGTAATCCATTATTGTTCCTCCTAATAAATCGTTATTTAATATATGAAACGAAAATACGTCACCTATAGTATAACTTTGACCGGCTGTAATTTCCAATTATATATTATAATTATTCTTATTAGTTTTACTAATATAATATACTGATTATAGAAACAATACTTATAATTTATTTTTTACACCTTATTGACAACCGTATATCATCGTCCTACACTATCCATGCTAACTCATAAAGGAGACTATATATAATGAAACAATTGAAAAATTTTCTTATAATAACAATCAGTATCACAATCATGTCGATAGGTGTATACTATTTCAAATTTCCGAACAACTTCACCTTCGGCGGTGTGACTGGTGCAGCTGTTGTATTTGCAAAGATCACACCACTGTCAGCAAGTATGTTTTCTACCATAGTAAACATGGTGCTGCTTATCGTGGGATTTATGTTCCTAGGTAAGAGCTTTGCTATAAAAACCACCTATGCCACAATACTTCTTTCTGTAGAACTGCTCGCTCTGGAAAAACTTGATCCGCTTACACATCCGCTTTCAAATGAGCCTATGCTCGAGCTGATTTTTGCCATTGCTTTGCCAGCTATCGGATCAGCATTGCTTTTTTATGAGGGAGCATCAAGCGGTGGAACGGATGTTATCGCTATGATCGTAAAAAAATATACACATGTTGAGGAAATAGGCATGGCACTGTTTCTGACAGATCTGGCCATGATCATCATTGCCTGCTTTGTATTTGATATAAAGACTGCTCTATACTCATTTGTAGGACTCGTCGTAAAATCATTTTTAATCGATGCAATCATTGAAAATATAATGCTTCGCAAATTGATCATGCTCATCTGCGATGATAAAGATTTGATATGTGATTTTATCATAAATACTCTGGGAAAAAGTGCTACATATGTAGACGCACGCGGTGCCTACACCGGTGAACAAAATTATATCGTTTTCAGTACTCTTACCAAGAAACAGGCTGTAGAGCTAAGGCACTTTATACATGAGAATAAGCTGCACGCATTCATGTCGGTTATGAGCACAAGTGAAGTATTTGGTAAGGGATTTTCATCATTATAATTTAAACTTCCCACACTAAAATAACACGTGTGAAGTGCTTGCATTTTAAAGGGTTTCAGAGTAAAATGTTAGAAGTTATAAAAACATAATACTTTGGAGGAATTATGATAGACTTAAAGTTTTTAAGAGAGAACCCAGAACTCGTAAAAGAAAATATCAAAAAGAAATTTCAGGATCACAAGCTCCCATTAGTTGATGAAGTGATCGAATTAGATAAGAAAGCCAGAGAGGCACAGCAGGAAGCTGATGATCTTCGTTCAAAGAAAAATCAGATATCAAAACAGATCGGTGCACTTATGGCACAGGGCAAAAAGGAAGAGGCAGAGGCTGTAAAAGCGGAGGTTGCAGAGATCTCTAAGCGTCTTAGCGATCTCGAGCCACTCGAGAAAGAGTATCAGGACAAGGTATTAGAGGATATGATGAAGATTCCTAATATCATCGATCCATCAGTACCTATCGGAAAAGACGACACATTCAATGTAGAGAATGAGAAATTTGGTGAGCCTGTAGTTCCTGATTTCGAGATTCCATATCACACAGACATCATGGAAAGATTTGACGGAATAGACCTTGATGCAGCAGGAAAAGTTGCTGGAAACGGCTTCTACTATCTCATGGGAGATATCGCACGTCTTCATTCAGCAATGACAGCATATGCAAGAGATTTCATGATCGGCAAGGGCTTTACATACTGCATTCCACCATTTATGATTCGTTCAAATGTCGTAACAGGTGTTATGAGCTTTGAGGAAATGGATGCCATGATGTACAAGATCGAGGGCGAGGATCTCTACCTTATCGGAACATCTGAGCACTCAATGATTGGTAAATTCATTGATACAATTAATGATGAGGCAAAGCTTCCATATACACTTACCAGCTACTCTCCATGCTTCCGTAAAGAAAAAGGTGCACATGGTATCGAGGAGAGAGGTGTTTACCGTATCCATCAGTTTGAAAAGCAGGAAATGATCGTTGTATGTAAGCCGGAGGAGTCAAAAGACTGGTACGAAAAGATGTGGAAATACACAGTAGAACTTTTCAGAAGTCTTGACGTACCTGTACGTACACTCGAGTGCTGTTCAGGAGATCTTGCAGATCTCAAGGTTAAATCTTGCGATGTAGAGGCATGGTCACCAAGACAGAAGAAATACTTCGAGGTAGGAAGCTGTTCTAACCTTGGCGATGCACAGGCAAGACGTCTTAAGATCCGCGTAAAGGGTGAGGACGGAAAGAAATATTTCGCGCACACACTCAACAATACAGTAGTTGCTCCACCGCGTATGCTCATCGCATTCCTTGAGAACAACTTAAATGCAGACGGATCTGTAAACATTCCTAAGGCACTTCAGCCATATATGGGTGGCACAGAGAAGCTTATTCCAAAGCACTAATCACAAATTAAATTAAATAAAAAGTAAAAAAAGACCGTGTTCCCTGAACAAATCAAGGAATACGGTCTTTTATCATATTTAAAATCAATTAAATTCTAGCGAAAATCCTTAAGAGGATACTTGTCTGTAAGCTCTTTGATGATTGCCTTTGCAGGCTCAACTGCGCTCTCGCCCTCTTTGATGATCATAGCAATTGCCTCAGCTACTTTGTCAAAATCATCCTCTTTAAGGCCTCTTGATGTAGCAGCAGGTGTTCCAAGACGGATACCACTTGTGACAAATGGCTTCTGTGGATCATTTGGGATAGTATTTTTGTTGGCTGTGATATGAGCCTGATCAAGAAGTTTTTCTATAGCTTTTCCTGTAAGTCCAAATGGAGTAAGGTCAACAAGCATAAGATGATTGTCTGTTCCACCTGATACAATCTTTATTCCACGACTTGTAAGTCCATTGCAAAGAGCCTGTGCATTCTTTACGATCTGGTTCTGATACTCTTTAAACTCAGGCTGTAATGCCTCTTTAAAGCAGACTGCCTTTGCAGCGATAACATGCATAAGAGGTCCACCCTGAATTCCTGGGAATATAGCTTTGTTGAAATTGTATTTATCCTGTATCTCCTGGCTGCAGAGAATCATTCCTCCACGAGGTCCGCGGAGAGTCTTGTGTGTGGTGGTTGTGGTAACATGCGCATATGGGATTGGGCTTGGGTGAAGTCCTGCTGCAACAAGACCTGCGATATGAGCCATATCTACCATAAGCACTGCTCCTACCTCGTCTGCGATTTCACGGAATTTCTTGAAATCAATAGTTCTGGCATATGCTGATGCACCTGCAATGATCATTTTCGGTTTGCACTCAAGTGCGATCTCTCTTACCTTATCATAATCTATAAATCCCTCGTCATTTACACCGTAAGGCACGATATTGAAATATGTACCTGAGAAATTGACAGGAGAACCGTGTGTGAGATGTCCGCCATGATCGAGGTTCATTCCCATAACGGTGTCACCTGGCTTAAGGATTGCAAACTGTACTGCCATATTTGCCTGTGCTCCTGAATGCGGCTGTACATTTACATATTCGCAGCCGAAAAGCTCTTTTGCCCTTTCTCTTGCAAGCTCCTCTACCACATCAACGCACTCACATCCACCGTAGTATCTCTTTCCCGGATATCCTTCTGCATATTTATTGGTAAGTATGCTTCCCATAGCAGACATAACTGCAGGGCTCACCCAGTTCTCTGATGCAATCAGCTCGATATGGCTGTTCTGACGATCAAATTCGTCTGTAATAGCTGATGCGATCTGTGGATCTACGTTTTTGATATCATCAAGTGTATACATTTTAAGTCTCCTTTTTACATTTTATTATGTTAAAGCGCTACCGCGCAAAACTCATTTGTCTTATTCTACTATTTTACACGCAATGTGGCAAGAATAAATTAATTAAACTTCCCACATATTTTTACATACTCTGACATTCATCTCATCTTCTTTATTGATCCGCCTGCGCTCTAAATTGGCAAGATCAATGGCAGCAGCAACATTTTCATCTCCTGGCAGCATAGGGCATATTCCCGTTCTTATGCGAATATTAGTTGGGTTGTTATCTCCGATGAAATGGCGGATAAATGTATCATTGAGCCTCTTTACCTTGTAATCCATGTCCGGTGTATTCACATCATATGGCATGAATAAAACGAACTGGTCGGAAACTATTCTCGAGAAATAAGTTTCGTCTCTTTTAGCGATCGTACTAATTATATAGTTTGTAAAGTCTTTTAACAGACGATCTCCTTTTTCATAACCATATAATTGGTTGTAGGCTGTAAAATTCTCGATATCTGAATAGACGACAACATATGATTCCTTTGTATTGTGCGAAACAGCATTCTCCACCAGATATTTAAATCTTGTAAAAGAACTAAGTCCTGTAAGGTTATCATACTCTCCAGTCTCAAGACAACTGCAACTCTTTTGCTCTTCCTCTTCCCGACGTCTGCGGTAAATAGCCATAAGCTTTGCAACCTCCGAGAGATCGCGCCTTTTGTCCTTTGACCAGAAACGTTTCTGCTCTGTAGTAACAAGTGCGATCGTGCCTCTGTACTCCTGCTCAGAATATACTGCCACATACAATACCGTCTTTGCATCTTCCTGAAGCAGAATGTTGTTCGCGTCATCTGTAAATGTGTCCATCTTATCGTAATTTATTACAACTGTATTGTATTCATCCGCCCATTTATAAAATTCAAGAAAATCATCTTTTGAGAAAGGCATTTCGATTCCAAGCTTTTTCTCTGAACCATCTATACGCCACTGGTAAAGACTTGTCGCCACACCTCTTGCAATCTCACTTCTTATAGCTGTGACTCTGTCGAGCTGAAAACGTATTCCTATTATCTCTAGCATGATATTCATAGCTTTTTCAAAATTGGTATTTCGCTCAAATACTTCAAAAGCCGTTGCCAGAATATCATTCTGAAAATATCTGGCATCTAGGCGTTCAGAGATATTCTCATTTGGCACGCACTCCTCAAACCTATGCATATTGTCACAGAATACATATCTGTTCCTACCCTGTTTTTTTGCCTGATACAAAGCCCAGTCAGCATTGCCAAATATATGCTTATAGCTGCTATGCGGCATATTTTCAGGCACAAAACAGACACCTACACTGCATGTAGGTGTATAATCATTCTCCGTAAACTTAAGCTGTCTTACTTTCCTCAAAAACATGTTAACATCTGCAACTATCGATTTATTGTCAGTATTCATCACAAATACCAAAAACTCATCTCCGCCTATTCTGGCAACGACAGATTTTTTTTCAAAACTTCGCATAAGCAACTCTGAAATAGAAATGAGTACCTTATCTCCAAACATGTGTCCATACGAATCATTTACTCCCTTGAAATAATCTACATCTAATACAAGCATGGCACATTTCTCATACGGAGTCTTTGAAGCAAGATAATTCTCAATAAGTTCCTTACCTCTGGCGCGGTTAAGTAACTGTGTCAACGGGTCTCTCTGTGCCTGATCCCTGTATTTATTCTCCACAATTTTCTGGAATGTGATATCTTTTTTTGTAATGATAAGATATTCCTCACCGGTTGTCTCATCTGTCATGCATATCTTTTTAATACGCTTTAGCGTACGCTCATTTCCATTCTCTATGCACTCTATCTCTATACTGCCATCATCCATACCTCTTATAAACTGTACGTAACGGCTTTTCTCCGATTCAGCTAACCAGGTGCTCTTTTCGAGCTTTGCCGTATAATTTTCGATGCTTCCGGTTTTTTCCAGTGCATTATCATATCCTATAGCGGTGTCAGTCATAGGGCGGTATTCATAAACCATAACATCTGCTCTCTTAAGCAGGTTTTCATATATGACAAGTTTTTCTTTTAGTCTGATATCATCCATATAGACACCTCTATTCCATATATCTTTCATCTTCGGCTAATGTAAATCGTTTACAATATTCTACCCCAATTAGTACTAATTTACAATAAAACAATTAAAAACTTTTTAATTGAAATTAATGATGACAAAAGGCAGCCTTCTCGGGCTGCCTTTGCTTCTTTTTACAATTACAGGATATATAAATTCATAAACTATGCTGTTTTTTTCTTTATTGCTACTTCAATTGTTACTCCGATACCTGCCATTGCAAGAACAAGCCACATATACATGTTGTTCTCATCTGATGTCTTTGCTGATTTTGCAGTCGTTGTGTCTTTTACGGTTGTCTTGCTGTCACCTGTGCTTGCTAATACTGAGCCTTCTACAAGAGTCTTATCTGTAGTAGTTGTTGAATATGATGTACTGTTGCTGCTTCCGCTATTATCTGTTGATGTGTTGTCATTTGAATCCTCATCACCTGAATCTATTTTGCCATCTTTATCACTTGCATCATTATCATCTTTTTGGTCAGGATCTACGACATTGCCTGGATTTTTGCTGTCGTCAGCTTTTTTGTCATCAGATGATGAATCATATGCTTTTGTTTGATATAAATACATATCATCAGCTGTTCCCCAGCCACCTGCTGCACTTACTATTCCCACAACAAGTTTTACTGATGTCTCTTTGTCAAGTTTGAATGAAACTGTTGGATATTTCCAGTTTTTCCAGCCTTCCAACGTTACATTTTCGCCCTGTGCGATAATATTTCCATCAGCGTCAACAACCTTTGCATATACCTGATCACTTTCATTCTCTCCTGAATATCCTTGTGCAACGTATTCAAATATATACTCTCCGGCTGTAAGTGTTATCTCTTTGTTATAAGTAATAGTAGCTTCTGTTGCTTCGCTTCCACCATTGTACCAGTGAGCACATGCTTTTCCTGATTTAAAATCTGACTTAGTATACGAAATATCATCTACTATTGTACTATCAGTTATAAAGTTATCTGCTTTTTCAAATCCTGCGTCATCACTATCTTCGATAAGATTTGTTTCTTTTACAATTACTTTACATGTTACATTTGCTGATGTCTTGCCGCAATATGAACCACGATCGATTGTTCTGGAAAAATTAACAGTTCCATCAACTTCATATGTTCCCTTCTTTGTAAAATCCACACCATCTGTATTCCATGTTACATCTTCTGCTACTGTTTCAGTATTATATGTTACATTTACCTTTTCCGGAAGTATGATATCCTGTCCTGCAATTCCTGTAACTGAAGCATTCTCAATATTTTCAACGCCGGTTTTTGTTGCAACAGCACCAGTTTTTACATAATTCCATACTTTTAGTCCGGCTGTTGGTGTTCCATCAGGATAAAACATTGCTTCATTATCAACAGCAGATCCACCATACCATTTTCCGGCATCATTTGCATCATATTCGCCAGAATAGCTTGATGCCCAGCCGGATCCGTATTTCTCCCATTTTATCTTATTCTCAACAACCTTCTGATCATATTCATCCCCCGTTAAGCCTGTTGTATCACCAACAGTAAGCCATGCTGGTTCCCAGTAATATACACCAAGTCCTCCAGCTCCATTTACCGCTTCAATAAGATTTCTGATTGATGTTGCCTGTCCCTGTACTGAAAACGGTTCAGTACAGTTGTTTGTCGTACGATCATCATTGTTTCCTTCACGAACAGTATTGTCATGACCATCCGAATTCTCCAGTGTATATGAATAGCTCGTCTCCGCTACCATAACATCTTTTCCGTAGGTTTTCTTAACTTTTTTAAATTCAGATTTAAGATTGTCTAAAGAGCCATGCCAATATGGATAGTAACTTGTTGCTAAAATATCATAATTTACTTTATATTCATCAAGGTTTTTAGCCCATGTTGTAACCATCAGCTTTTCAGGATTTGTAACGTGGATAACTACTTTTACATTTTCATTATAGGTTTTAACTCCCTCAGATCCTGCTGTAAAAAGTTTACACATATTCTCAACTTCTGTCTCTCCTACAAAGCCCTTTGTAGTCTCATTTCCAACCTGAACCATATCAACTACATTCTTTTCAGGATCAATTGTATTTAATGATTCTTCTATAAAGCTCTTAACAGCAGTTTTTTTCTGCTCTAATGTATAATTCTTCCATGCTTTTGGTGCCTGCTGTTTGCCGGGGTCTGCCCAGAAATCTGAACAATGGAAATCTACAAGCATTTTGATTCCTGCTGTACGGCATGCATCTGCGATTTCCTTTGCAGTATCAACATCATTGTTTCCACCACCGTATCCGTTTCCATTTGAATCATATGGATCATTCCATACCCGCACGCGGATATGATTTATTCCATTATCTGCAAGGAACTTACAGAAATCTTTTACGTTATCGATTTTATTTCCATCATAGTCTTTGTATACAACGCCACTCTTAAACTCTGAAATAACCGATGAAATGTCCATTCCCATGATGAAATCAGATGAAAGATCTTTTACCTTTGCAACGGTGATATCATCATTTTCAACTGCGTCAGCATTTTCCGGCTCTTTTGATGTGATTGTAACTACTGACGAAACATCTCCATCCGGTGTTTGAAGTTTGGCAACTACATAATATGTTCCTACTGATTTTGTTGTGTAATCTGCTTTAAGAGTTTTTCCGGAATTGTCATCATTATTTAATGTTCCATCACTTAAACCATCTGCGTGATCATTCCAGGTATCAACCCACCACCATAATTTAATTCCATCAGGAATTTCTGTTAATTCTTTACCGTTGTAAGTTATCTTTGCTGTAAGATCTACCTTTTCTCCTTTTTCAACAGTTACATCTGTTTTGTCAACTGAGATCTTGTAACCTTCCTGATTTTCCTCTGAATCGTCTTTGTCATCTGAGGTTGTCTCATCAAGCTTCTGGAGCTTTACGTTGTCAATATCTCCCCAGTAGCCGGCAGCTATATCACCTGAAAAACTGATAGTTACGTCTGTTGTTTCACTAATAGTGAATTCATCTGCTTCAACAGTCTGCCACTCATTAAAACCTTTTGTCTCCGGCAGATCTTTATCTGTATCAGCATAGCTTATTTTCAGTCCTGAACTGTTTGTGCCACCTTCTATTTCATATACGACTCTGTAGGTTCCTTCCTGCAAGTTTGCAATCTTCTGACTGATCTGTACATTTTCACCAGCTTCCGAATACAGATGCAAGTACTGCGACAGATTATTTGACATCCATTCATTAGTTTGAAGCGAAAAAACTCCATCTCCCTGCTGTGTCCATCCGGTGATAGATCCGTCCTCATTTGCCTCGGCTTCAAAATCACCGTTTACCACATAATTTGTGTCCACCCAGTTTTCGGTATCATCTGCCGCTTTTACCACTTCAGCTCCAAGATTTGCCACAGAGCTCTGGCCAAGCAGCATTGCAAATACCAGTCCGGCACTCGTTACCGATGCCAATTTTTTCTTCCTACTCATATTTTCCTCCTTATGCCCCTCAGACATCCGTTCACAATGTTACATATAAGATGTATCATATATTTCCGGCTGTCGGAAGTGTTGTTACGATGCTCATATGCGCAATCGGTTGCACTAACTATATTTACAGTTTATACACAAATTATTCATTATTCAATTGACATACCCCCCAAGTTATCGTAACTAAATTTGGCGAAAATACATAAATCCGGAATTTGTAAACATGGTAAAATACACAATTCATAAAGTGAGCAAACGGTTATCCTTTTTAACACATACTTTATGAAATTGTGTATTTTTTACAATAGAAATGCGCAATAACATTTGTTATTGCGCATTTCAGACTGTAGACAAAGTGGCACTAGGATTTGTATCCTAGTGCCACATTTCTCTG
>CAVICC010000032.1:0-28177 GCA_963641405.1 bacterium
CGGCTCCAGCTAAGTTTATTATGCATGGGTGCTCCAAACGCGCTTTTTACTTTATCTAAATTCGATACGTAGCGCGCTTGAACGAGTCCGCGCCCATGCAATCTTTAGCTGTCGTGCGGCATTAAACTCCCACACGACACGTCATAGATCAAGCGTATGTCACAGGCGAACTCCACGGCTCAAATGTACAACTGTAAAATGAACATAAATAATCATAAGAGCCCAAAACCGATGCCAACAAATTAGCAATCGATGCGAGTTCTGCAAGTGACACCCACACAGGCAGCACCCAACCGAACTGCGCCTGAATATTATACCATAAATAGCAATTTTTGAACATTGTGAGGCAAGAATTGGAAAGAAAATAGTGCAAGGATTTGATAAGATAGGGTATATACAAAAGGAGAAGAGACTATGAGTAAAAAAACTATGGAATATGCAAAAAAACTTGTATCACAGATGACAATAGATGAAAAGATAAGCCAGATGCTCTATGAATCACCTGCAATTGAAAGACTAGAAATACCGGCATACAACTGGTGGAATGAGGCTCTTCACGGAGTGGCAAGAGCCGGTGTGGCCACAGTATTTCCGCAGGCGATAGGTCTTGCGGCGGCTTTTGATGCAGACCTGATAGAAAAGATAGGTGATGTAGTATCAACAGAGGGAAGAGGAAAATTCAATGAGTTTTCAAAAAAAGGAGATCATGGAATATACAAAGGTCTTACATTTTGGGCGCCGAACGTAAATATATTCAGAGACCCAAGATGGGGAAGAGGCCATGAGACATACGGAGAGGATCCTTATCTGACGGGCAAGCTTGGATGTGCATATATAAAGGGATTACAGGGGGATGATCCTGATCACTTAAAATCAGCAGCCTGTGCAAAGCACTTTGCAGTACACAGCGGTCCGGAGGCCATAAGACATGAATTTGACGCAAAAGCATCAAAGCACGATATGTATGATACATACCTGTATGCTTTTAAAAGGTGTGTAAAGGATGCAAAAGTTGAGGCAGTCATGGGCGCTTACAACAGGGTAAATGGAGAGCCAGCCTGTGGAAGCAAGACACTCCTTAAAGATATACTTCGCGATGAATTTGGATTTAAAGGGCATGTGGTGTCAGACTGTTGGGCTATACTTGATTTTCACGAGCACCATCATGTGACGGATACGGTTGAAGAATCAGCTGCAATGGCTGTGAGAAATGGCTGTGACTTAAACTGTGGAAGTGCATTTTTACACCTAAAGGATGCTTATGACAAGGGGCTTGTTAGCGAAGATGAAATTACAGCGGCAGTAGAAAGACTTATGGAAGTGCGCATCCGCCTTGGAATGATGAAAGATTATCCGTCACCATATGAGGATATATCATATGATGTTGTTGAATGCAAAGAGCATGTAGAGCTTTCGGTGGAGGCTGCCAGAAGAAGTCTTGTACTACTGAAGAATAAAGATAATTTTCTGCCTCTTGACAAGAAAAATGTTAAAACCATTGCTGTTATTGGACCAAATGCCAACTCAAGAGATGCGCTTATAGGAAATTATTATGGCACTTCGTCAAGATATATCACTCCGCTTGAGGGAATGCAGCAGTATCTAGGAGAGGATACAAGAGTTCTTTATGCAGAGGGCTGCCACTTATATAAGGATAAAGTGCAGGGACTTGCAGAAGAAAAGGATAGATTTAAGGAAGCACTCATCATGGCGGAACAGTCAGATGTGGTAGTAATGTGCCTCGGACTTGATGCAACAATAGAAGGTGAAGAGGGCGATGCCGGAAATGAATATGCAAGTGGTGACAAGCTTGGACTTATGCTCCCGGGATTGCAGGAGGAACTTTTAGAGGCTGTGACAGCGGTAGGAAAGCCGGTCATACTTGTGCTGTCAGCAGGAAGTGCAATCGATCTGTCATGGGCAGATGAGCATGTTGATGCCATTATAGATAGCTGGTATCCTGGTGCAAGAGGAGGAAAAGCCATTGCGGAGGCTATATTTGGAGAGTACAGTCCAAGTGGAAAACTACCTGTGACATTTTATCAGGGAACAGAGAATCTTCCTGAATTTACTGATTATTCAATGGCCAACCGTACATATCGATATACAGATAAAAATGTGCTCTATCCTTTTGGATATGGATTGCATTATGGAAAAGTATCCTATGATGGACTGGCAGTGGATAAAGCAGAAAGTGACGTCAATGAGACGGTAACTGTGTCTGTAAATGTGACAAATGACAGCAGGTATCCTATAAATGAGATTGTCCAGCTTTATATCAGACATAGTGATGCGGCTGATTATGAGCCAGGATACCAGCTCAAAGGAATTGAGGTAGTAAAGCTTTTGCCACAGGAGACAAAAAATGTAAAAATGACTCTTATGCCAAGAGATTTTGCTGTAATCGAAGAGGACGGCAGTTGTGTAGTGATTCCTGGAAGCTATGAGATAGCAGCCGGTGGACAACAGCCGGATGACAGGAGCACAGCACTTACAGGACAGATTGCGCAGAATATCGAAATAAAACGACACGGAGAAAAAACAGAGGTGGAGTATTAGTAAAAGGTATGTTATTTTATAAATAGTGATATGAACAAATCTTAGGAGCGGACATATGTCGGCTCCTTTAAAAGATTTAAAGTAATAACTATTTGGGGAGCAGTTTATGAAAGAGTGGATATTGCAGATTATAGAAAAAAAGCTTGATAATTTTTCATTAAAGAAAAAATTCTATATATTCTATGCATTCTGTGTTATGCTGCCACTTATTGTGACAGATGCTATAGTATTTTCTACAGTCAGACATGCTGAGAGAGAAAGCAGCAGACATGAGATGGAGAGCATCGCAAGTGCAGTAGGCTATAATTTAAACAGCATTGTAAATAATGCAGGAGAGGCTGCAAAAAGTATTTATACAAACAAAAGGATAGATGATTTTATATCAAAGCAGTATACAAGCTCAGCAGAGTATGTATCAGAATATCAAAGCTTTTTCCAGGATACACTTTTTGAAAATACACTTGGAATGAGCAATATAGTATTTTATTTGTATGCGGACAATCCCACTATAGTAAATGGTGGAAAAGTAAATAACATATCAGCCATAAAAAAAACAGATTCTTACAAACTCCTAGAGGAAAGCGAAAGTAACGGACTTTTTTTCGTATATGAAAAAGGCGGGGCAGGTCTGTCAGAGGAAAGACGCATGATTTATATGCAGAAACTCGATTTTTATTCGTCTGATATCGAAAAGGTATTAAAAATAGAATTCAATTATGGCAGTATGATGCGCACCTTAAAGAATATGAATTATGACAACGAAGTACTTATCTGCCATGGAGATGACATAGTGTTGTCAAATGGAGCATACAGCGGGATCAACAAACCATATAATACATTAGATGAGATTAGTGGAAAAAGTGATTATGAATATGAACAGCAGATTTCACTTTATGGATGTGATCTTGATATATACGTAATTAAGACACAGAGTAATATATGGGGCAGGCTTTTGCGCAATATACCAACCATAGTTATTCTTGTGATGATTAACGTATTCTTTCCATTTTGTCTGGTCAGTATTTTTAACCATTCATTTACGAGCAGGATACTTAAGCTTTCAAAAGTATTTAAGTCGGTTGACAGCGAGGAACTTGTTCCTTTAGTGGGGATGGAGAGCAAAGACGAGATCGGCAGCATGATAAAAAATTACAACAGGATGGTAAAGCGCACAAATGACCTTATCCAGACTGTATACAAAAACAAGCTGAAAGAACAGGAGATGCTTGTTGGTCAGAAAAATGCAGAGCTTTTAGCACTGCATAGCCAGATAAATCCCCACTTTTTGTTTAATGCACTTGAGAGTATACGAATGCACAGCCTGCTGAAAAAGGAAAATGAGACTGCTGATATGGTTGAAAAGCTCGCGATCATGCAAAGGCAGTATGTAGAGTGGGGAAATGATGCAATAACCATCGAAAAAGAGTGCGAATTTGTAAAAGCATATCTCGCATTGCAGAAATACCGTTTTGGAGAGCGGTTAAATTACAATATAGAAATAGAAGATGACTGTCTTGAATGTCAGGTGCCAAAACTTACACTTGTGACATTTGTTGAAAATGCTTGCGTACATGGCATTGAGAGTAAGGCAGCCCCAGGCTGGATATTTGTGCGTATATTTAAAAAAGCTGGTTTTATGCATATAGAGGTGGAGGATACAGGCAGCGGAATTGATGAGATAGATCTCAAAAAAATAAAAAATAATATGGAAAATGCAAATATAGACATGTTAAAATCCGGGGGTAGAGTGGGTGTGATAAATGCATGTCTGCGGATCAGAATGGTTACGGAATCGAATGCCCAGTTTGACGTAGAAAGCGAAGAAGGCTGCGGTACAACTGTTATGATAAAAATACCGGAGAAATATTTATAGGGGGATTTAGAATGCTTAAAGTTTTATTGGTGGATGATGAGCCTTTTATAGTACAGGGACTTAAGGTGATTATTGATTGGGAAAATGAAGGATTTGAGATTGCAGCAACGGCGTCAAATGGAAAGGAAGCACTGCAGTTTTTAGAAAATCACGAGGTGGATCTTGTCATAGCAGATATAAGGATGCCGGAGATGACAGGTCTTGAGCTTCTTGAGACACTTAGAAAAGAAAAAAAATCTGATGTATATTTTGTGATATTAAGCGGATATGCAGAGTTTGGTTATGCGCAGCAGGCTATGCAAAATGACTGTACGGATTATATACTAAAGCCGGTAGATAAGGACATGCTGCTTAAGGTGCTAAGCAAAGTGCTTGTACTTAAAAATGAAAAAAACCAGATAAGCGAGAACAATAAAAAGATGAAACAGGCATATCTTGCAAGACATCTGATTGCACTGATACAGGGCAAATATGATGATGTAAACTTAAATTACGTTAAGGACAATATGCGTTGTGATGGTGAGGCAAGATATGTAGAGATACAGATGGAGCAGGAGATGGAAGGTGATGAGATACTTGACGGTGATATGAGAAGCTTCCAGCGCAAAATGTACGAAAGCTGTGTCTCCTTTCTGGGAGATGACGCGTCCCACTGTATTTTTGATGTATCAGTAAATGAAAAAGTTTACGACACAGGATTTATATTATCTGATTATATGGCGAAAGAGTCAGGCAAAACAGAGAAAAAATATCTTGAAGATATGCAAAAGTACATATGTGACAATACACAGGGCAATGTAATAATGCTGGTCGGAAGAAAGGTATCGGATATTTCAAAGATTGCCAGATCCTATGGCAATGCGTGTATGCTTAGATCGTTCCAGGGATTTCGCGTGTCAAAGAGCATCTATTACTATGAAGATGAAGTAAAGATATCTACAGACGGAATAGTACTCTGCAAGGACAGCCTCGATAAGCTGCTTCGCACAGTGGAACAGAACAACCATGTCGAGATAAGAAATGCGGTGGCTTCATTTTATGAGGAGATGGCAAATCTTGGAATGAATGGGGAAAGTATGAATTTAAACATCAATTACCTCTTATTCCAGTTCATACATCTTGCAACTGAGCAGGATGACAATGTCAATCAGGAGGAGATACTCAGGCTTATAAGCGAGAGTAGTTTTAAGACAGGTATTGCAAGAGGCAGCAGGGCGCATCTGAGCAGATTCTGCTGTGAGTATGGGGATTACCTGTCACAGCTTAGAAAAAATGTCTCAAGAGGTGTGATTGGCATGGTGGAAAAGGAAGTAAGGGACAATTATGCCACAAATATCACGCTTAAGAGCCTTAGTGAGAAATATTATGTAAACAGTGCATATCTCGGGCAGCTTTTCAGAAAGAAATACGGGCAATCATTTAAGGACTATCTGAATAATTACAGAATGGAACAGGCTGCAGAATTGCTGCTTAGGACTGATAAAAAGATAATACAGGTAGCAGAGGAAGTCGGATATCACGATATGGATTATTTTGTAAACCGTTTCATACAGATAAAGGGCTGCACGCCGGCAAGGTTCAGACGCCAGATGCAAACTGGGGAGTAAAAAACAGGGTAAATTATAGTTTTTAGAAGAAACTATAGTTTACCCTGTTTTTGACTATAGTTACTCCGATTGTTTGAAAACTTAAAAAGTATAAAATTAAGTTATCAAAAGGGAGGACATTACAATATGAGAAGAAAAAAAATCGTAAGTATGCTGCTGGTGGCTACCATGGCAGCAACGCTATTTGCCGGGTGTGGCATTGGCGGCAAAGATGGAAGCTCTGGATCAGCTGATGGGGTAAAAGAATTTGATGCATTCTTTGCCGTAGCCGGATCCGAAATCAACGATGACAATGAGATCCAGAAAGTGATCGAGGAAAAGACAGGCGTAAGAGTAAAGGAGACCTGGCTTACCGGACAGACAGCAGATGAGGCTGTTGGAACAATGATCGCTGGTGGCGAATATCCGGATTTCATTGACGGACAGAACGGACAGATGCAGCTTTATGAAGCTGGAGCACTTGTTCCACTTGACGAGTATATTGACAAATATGAAAACATCAAGAATCTTTTCACAGATCTTGAGTGGGAAAAACTCCGTCAGGATGATGGACACATCTACTGGATTCCACAGTTTAGCTGCATAAAAGGCGAAGAAAAAGTCTGTGCTCACAATGATGAGGCATTCTGGATCCAGGCAAGAGTACTTAAATGGGCTAATTATCCAGAGATTAAGACTCTTGATGAGTATTTCGATCTTATCGAGTCATATAACGAGGCAAATCCAACTATGGAAGATGGAACAGAAAATATTCCATATACAATCCTCTGCGATGACTGGAGATATTTCTGTCTTGAGAATGCACCACAGTTCCTTGACGGATATCCAAATGATGGATCATGTATGGTAGATCCTGATACAAAGACAGTACTTGATTACAACACATCTGATACAGCAGTTAAGTATTTTAAGAAGCTTAATGAAGAGTACCAGAAGGGAATTGTAGATCCTGAGTCATTCACACAGTCATATGATGAGTACATTTCAAAGCTTTCTACAGGACGTGTACTTGGAATGGTAGATCAGTGGTGGGATTTTGCATACACAGCAGGTGATGCAATAACACAGGCAGGTCTTGATGAGCAGGGTTGCGATTACATTCCTTTACCGATAACAATCGATGGACGTGATAACCAGTGGCACAACTCAGGCGGAGCATTCAATGAAGCATCGGGCCTTGCAGTTACAGTATCTTGTGACGACGTAGATGGAGCTATGAAGTTTATAAATGATCTTCTCGATCAGGATATCCACAATCTCAGATTCTGGGGTGTTGAGGGTACTGACTATGAAGTAGATGAAAATGGTGAGTTCTATAGAACTGCAGATGAGAGAACACAGGCTTCTGATACAGCATATAAGGCTTCTCACCTTTGCTCATACTCATACTTCCCACAGTATACCGGAACAAGTGATGATGGAATCAATGCAAACAAGCCTGACGGACAGGCAAAAGAGTTCTATGATGGTCTCAATGATGATGTAAGAGAGACTTTCGATGCATACGGTGTAGAGACATATGTTGAAATGCTTGGAACAAATGAGGCACCTGGTGACTGGTATCCAATGTGGTCATTCTCTAACAACTTTACTACAAGTACTGCCGGTGGTGTAGCTTGGACAAAGATCGGTGAGGTTAAGCATGAACAGCTTCCACAGGTTGTTATGGCAAAAGACTTTGACAGTGCATGGAGTACATATATGGATGCATACAATGCTTGCAATCCACAGGATTTTATCGATGAATTGCAGACAGAGCTTGACACAAGATTAGAGCAGGCTGCCAAGTTCCAATAAAGTTTAAATGAAATTTGAGGCAGGCAGATGTAGCTAGATTTCATCTGCCTGTTGTCTTTTAAGGAGTGATGTCATGTCATTAACGAGAAAAAATAAAAAAGAAAAGGTCAGAGAACCTAGAACAAAAATCACATGGAAAGAAGTCAAACGCCAGAAAGTGCTGCTGTTTTGGGCAGCAATTATGGTGGCATATGGAGTTGTATTCTATTATCTGCCGCTTGCTGGCTGGGCAATGGCATTTCAGGATTACAAACCAAGGCTTGGTATATTCCATTCTGCATTTGTTGGATTGGACAAATTCAAGATGCTGTTCTCAGATATGGCATTTATCCGTGTTATAAGAAATACACTCGCAATGGGTGTTATCAATCTGGTTGTCACATTTGTCACAGCCATAGCTTTTGCAATTTTATTAAATGAGATCACCTCAAGAGGCGGAAAAAAAGTGGTACAGACTATATCTTATCTGCCACATTTCCTCTCATGGATTATTGTAACGGGTATATTGCACGATATGCTCTCTGGAACAGGTATCGTCAATGAGTTTCTTGTGAATTTACATATCATAGATTCACCGATAAACTTTTTTGCACATCCGGCATATTTCTGGCCAATAGTTGCATTTGCAAATGTTTGGAAAGAAACAGGATGGAATGCGATCATATATCTTGCAGCCATTACATCAATAGATCCTTCTCTTTACGAAGCAGCATCAATTGATGGAGCGGGACGCTGGGCCAAGATCAAGTATGTGACATTGCCAGGAATCAAACCAACTATCATAATCCTTCTCCTTATGAATGTAGGTAATGTTTTAAATGCAGGATTTGAGATACAGTATCTTCTTGGAAATGGTCTGGTACAGAAAGTATCACAGACTATCGATATTTATGTACTTAAATGGGGCATAAGCCAGGGTGATTATGCAATAGGTACCGCAGCAGGTATATTCAAGAGTGCAGTAAGTATTATTCTTATAGTTATTGCAAATAAAATTGCCAAACACAATGGCGAAGAGCAGTTGTTTTAAGGAGGTCTTGTACAATGGCAGATGTGACAGCAGTCTCAGTAAAGAGCAAAAAGAAAAAGAAGATAAAAATATTTCCAATTGTAAATGGTATTATCATGGTCTTATTTGTTATAATAACGCTTTATCCGGTGCTTAATACACTTGCGATATCGTTAAATGATGGTACAGATGCCTTACGCGGTGGAATTTACCTCATACCAAGAAAATTTACATGGAAGAATTATATAACAGTCTTACAAAAAGACAATCTGATAACAGGTGCATACATTACGGTTGCCAGAACAATAATAGGAACACTCTTAGCACTGGTGGCAAATGCAATCCTTGCTTTTATAGTCAGCAGAAAGAGATTTTTGTTTAAAAGAGGTTTGTCTTTATTCTGGGTTATCACAATGTATGTAAATGGTGGACTTATCCCTACCTTCCTCCTGTACAAGGGACTTGGGCTTACCAATAGTTTTTGGGTTTATGTAGTCCCTGGAATGGTCAGCGCGTTTAATATGCTCGTTATCAGGACATATATGAATGGAATACCTGATAGTTTAGAGGAGTCAGCGCAGCTAGACGGCGCAGGATATACTACCATTTTCCTTAAGATATATTCACCTCTGTGCAAACCGGTATATGCGACAGTTGCTTTATTTGTCGCAGTAGGACAGTGGAACTCATGGTTTGATGCAATGCTTTATAACCGCATGAGCACAAAGCTTACAACATTGCAGTATGAGCTTATGAAACTCCTTTCATCTGTAACAAATCAGGGAGGAACAGCAGAAACAATGAAAAATGCCATAGGGGCAGTTACACCTACTTCGGTTCGTGCTGCTGCAACTATTATAACAATGCTTCCGATCATATGTATTTATCCATTCTTACAGAAATACTTTGTTACAGGACTTACACTTGGTGGCGTTAAGGAATAAATATACTCCACACGAAAACACCGGGCAGAATAACTGCCTGGTGTTTTTTGCGTGGTTGGATTTTTCTGTGGCTAAAATAGGAATAGTGTATTATAATAGAATTGAAATGATTTTAAAGGGTATTATTAGTCAGGGTTGTTATGGGGAAGTATAGAATGGATAATTATTGGGGGATAGATATCAAAAGAAAAATATTATATTTTGTGTTGATGTTGTTTTTTACAATATTAATGATAGCGGCTTTTGTTGCGCTTACATACATCGATGGGGCAAAAAATAATGATGTAGAGCTTGATAAGGGATGGAATGTACAGATAAATGGAGAAAACTATAGTGATGTGACTTTAAGCGAGTTTACATTTGCTATGTGTAATAGAGGGGATATCATTACTATGACATGCACCATACCGGAGTATGATGAAATTGGTCAGCCTACACTGGTGCTTTATTCGATACATTCCGTGGTCACCATTTCGGTTAATGATGAGGCGATATATGATTATGGGGTGAAACGTTTTAAAAACAATATGTTGCTTGGATACGGAAGGCATTTTGTGACGTTTCCAAAGGATGCAGCAGGAAAGAAACTTACAGTAGAATTTCATATATCGGAAGATGATGCATTTGAGGGGATACAGCCACTTACAATTACCGATGGAAACACATATGTGCTGAGAGATATAGGAAACAAACGTATACATCTTGCGACAGCAATGTTTCTTATGATGTTTGGAATAATAATAATGATTTTGTCTATGATCATGGTAAAACAGTCAGTTAGTTTTATACAGACTTTCTGCATAGCCATGTTCTCATTTTTGATCGGCTGCTGGACACTGTGCAATGCAGATCTTATCGAGTATATGTCGTCTGATTTGCTTGTGAAATCCTATATGGAATACATGTCACTATATCTGCTGCCTCTGCCTTTTACATATTATTTCAGGGATCATATAGAAGGCAAAGATGTACCACGATGGATAAAGTTTTATTTCTGGGGACTTGTCACAGCAGAGATTATATTTGTAATCTTAGCATTTGTTTTACAGCTCTCTAACATAGTTCATCTGCCAAATATGCTTTCAGCTTCACATATCCTTATGATGCTTGCTATATTATTTTTTATTATTATAAGCATATACGATATACGAATGAAAAAGAAGCGCATCAACAGTGTCATGATAGGATTTATTGTAGCAATTTTCCTTGTGCTGCTAGAGTTGTTGAGATTTAATCTGAATAAGTATCTGTTTGGATTTACAAAGAATGAGTACAGTTCAACAACATGCTTTGCTGTACTTATAATCGTAGTTTCCATGCTTGTCGATTATGGCAACAAGATATCGCATGTGCTCTATGAGAATGCACAGCAGGCGGTTTTGGAAAAGCTTGCATATACGGACGAGCTGACGGGACTTGGAAACAGGCGCTGTTGTGATGAAAAATTAAAGGAGCTTGCTTATACATCAGATGTCAGACACAATTATGCAATTGTAAGTTTTGATCTTAATTATCTTAAAAGGACAAATGATACTTATGGACACGAAATGGGTGATAAACTTTTAAAGTCATTTGCGGATGTGCTAAAGAGTGCATTTGATTCAAAATATACCATAACTCGTACCGGTGGTGATGAGTTTGTGGTAATAATGGAAAATGTAACAGAAAAAATAGTAGAAAAAAGCATCAGTCATGTGAAGGCTCTCATGGACGAAAAGAACAAGGAATCTACCAATGTTACGCTTGATGCATCATATGGATATGCTATAAGTGATGAACATTTTACAGAAAAAGAACTTAAAGCTGACCCGCAGATCATATCCCGAATTGCCGATGACAGGATGTATGAATTTAAGAAAAATTCAAAACTAGGCAGAAAATAAACAATAACAAAAGGTATATCAATTTAAAGAACATTGTGATAATATGATTAAAGACAAAAAATATCTTTTGACCCTCATATTATTTTTTATAATCTAAATAGCAGGAGGATTGTTATGGAAGAAAATAACAAATATACAGATGACAATTCTGTATTTAATTCATCAGAAAATCATGACACATATGATTCACCGGAGACAGAGAACCTGGACAATAACAATGGAGCCATTCCAGTAGATAGTCAGCCATATAAACAGGACTATAGCACACAGCAGTCATACCAGCCGAACTATAATGGTGGACAGCAGCCTTATCAGCAGGGTTATACTGCAGGACAGCCAAATTATAACGGAGGGCAGCAATCATATCAGTCAAATTACAATGCAGGGCAGCAGTATTCACAGCAGTCATATGGCACACAGACACCACATATGCAGCCATATGCGCAGTCAGCTTATGGACAAACCGTATACGGACAGCAGGCAAACGGAGGTAAACCTCAAAATGATGGAACAGGTTTTGGAATAGCATCAATGGTGCTTGGAATTATCTCAATACTTTTATTTTGTACTTGTTTCAACATAATTACAGCTATTATTGCTATTATATTTGGTATAATACAGCTGGTTAAGAGTAAAAAGAAAGTATTTGCAATTGTTGGAATTTCAACAGCAGCAGTTTCAATCATCCTTACTATAGTATTTTGGATTGTAGTTGCTCCTAGTATTTCAACAGATTATTACAAGACATTTAAAACAGAGTATCCTGACCTCTACGAAGAGTTCTACAATGATACTTATTAATTCAGGCTGTTACTATTGACATGACCTGACGCAGGCATTATACTAATTAATGCTAAAAGAGCGCTATGTTTGTAGCGTAAAGTTAAAAATAAAGAAAAGGCAGTGACGAAGACAGTAAATCTGGCACGAAAGTCAAAGAGAGCCGGGACAGGTGAGAACCGGTACGTGTAGAGCTATTTTGAATATCACTTCTGAGCCGCAGACCAAAATCAGGAAATATAAATGAGAGTAGGTTCTGACGTATTCCCTACGTTACAGGGGACGGGTATGCAAGGAATTTCCCTTAAGTACATTGTAATAGGTGGTATAGACGTATCAGGCACGCGTTCCTAATTACAGGAATGGGTGCCTTTTTTAGTGAATATCTCATAAACCGAAAATTGTAGTGGCATAAGCCACAAAGAAGCCTCGTAAGAGGCGAATTTGAGGTGTATGTTGGGGTGCTCACGAACAATATAGAAATAAGGAGAGATGATCATGTACAACAAAGTTGACACCAATATGAACTTCGTTGAACGCGAGAAAAAGACAGAAGAGTTCTGGAGAGAGAATGATATCTTCAGAAAATCAATGGAAAACAGAAAAGAAGGAGAGACATATACATTTTATGATGGACCTCCTACAGCAAACGGAAAGCCTCACATCGGACATGTTGAGACACGTACAATAAAAGATATGATCCCAAGATTCCAGACAATGAAAGGTAAATATGTGCCACGTAAAGCTGGATGGGATACACACGGACTTCCTGTAGAGATCGAGGTAGAGAAATTACTCGGACTTGACGGAAAAGACCAGATTGAGAACTATGGACTCGAGCCATTCATCAAAAAATGTAAAGAGTCAGTATGGAAATACAAAGGAATGTGGGAGGATTTCTCCAACACAGTAGGTTTCTGGGCTGATATGGACAATCCATATGTCACATATGATGACAACTTCATCGAGTCAGAGTGGTGGGCACTCAAAGAGATCTGGAACAAGGGACTTCTTTACAAAGGATTTAAGATCGTTCCTTACTGTCCTCGTTGTGGTACACCTCTTTCAGCACAGGAGGTAGCACAGGGCTACAAGACAGTTAAAGAAAAATCAGCAGTAGTTCGTTTTAAGGTAGTAGGAGAGGATGCGTATTTCCTCGCATGGACAACAACTCCATGGACACTTCCAAGTAACGTGGCACTCTGTGTAAACCCTAACGACACATACATCAAGGTAAAAGCCGTTGATGGTTTCACATACTATCTGGCTGAGGCACTTGCAGATAAAGTACTTTCTCCACTTCTTTCAAAAGAGGATGCAGAGGCTGGTAAAAAAGCCTACGAAGTGCTTGAGACTTACAAGGGATCTGACCTTGAAAGAAAAGAGTATGAGCCCCTCTATGACTGCGCTAAGCAGGTTGCTGACAAACAGGGCAAAAAAGGCTTCTTCGTGACCTGTGACACATATGTTACCATGTCAGATGGTACTGGAATCGTTCATATCGCCCCTGCATTTGGTGAGGATGATGCCAATGTCGGAAGAAATTATGATCTACCTTTTGTACAGTTTGTAAACGGAAAAGGTGAGCTTACAGAGGAGACACCATTTGCCGGAATGTGGGTAAAGGATGCTGACCCTGAGGTGCTTAAAGACTTAAGCAGCAGAAAACAGCTTTTCGATGCTCCAAAATTCGAGCATGAGTATCCACACTGCTGGAGATGTGACAAGCCTCTTATCTACTATGCAAGAGAGTCATGGTACATCAAAGAGACAGCAGTAAAAGATGACCTTATCAAAAATAACAATACAGTAAACTGGATTCCTGAGTCTATCGGATCAGGACGTTTTGGAAACTGGCTTGAGAATATTCAGGACTGGGCTATCTCACGTAACCGTTACTGGGGAACTCCTCTTAATATCTGGGAGTGCGAGTGCGGACACAGAGAGTGTATCGGAAGCCGCGCGGAACTGGCAGAAAAAGCTAATGATCCAAAGGCCGCAGAGGTAGAGCTTCACAGACCATATATCGATGAGGTTACTATTAAGTGTCCTGATTGTGGAAAAGAAATGCACCGTGTACCTGAGGTACTTGACTGCTGGTTTGATTCAGGAGCAATGCCATTTGCACAGCATCATTATCCATTTGAGAATAAAGACCTCTTTGATCAGCAGTTCCCAGCAAAGTTCATCTCAGAGGCTGTTGACCAGACTCGTGGATGGTTCCATTCACTCATGGCAGAATCAACACTGCTCTTTAACAAGGCACCATATGAGAACGTTATCGTACTCGGTCACGTACAGGATGAAAATGGACAGAAGATGTCCAAATCAAAAGGCAATGCAGTAGATCCGTTTGAAGCACTCCAGACATACGGAGCAGATGCCATCAGATGGTATTTCTATACAGCATCAGCACCATGGATTCCTAAGAGATTCTCAGGAAAACTCGTTCTTGAAGGACAGCGTAAATTCATGGGAACACTGTGGAACACATACGCATTCTTTGTTCTTTATGCAAATATTGATGAATTTGATGCAACAAAATACACACTTGAATATGATAAATTATCAGTAATGGATAAATGGCTTTTATCAAAACTTAACTCAGCCGTTGCAGGAGTAGATGATTGCCTTTCAAACTACAAAATCCCTGAGGCAGCAAAATATCTCGAGGAATTTGTTGACGACATGAGTAATTGGTATGTACGTCGTAGCCGTGAGCGTTTTTGGGCAAAAGGCATGGAGCAGGATAAGATCAATGCATATATGACACTTTACACAGCTCTTGTAACT
This sequence comes from bacterium, assembly GCA_963641405.1. Classification (GTDB taxonomy): domain Bacteria; phylum Bacillota; class Clostridia; order Lachnospirales; family Lachnospiraceae; genus Roseburia. The sequence goes on from CAVICC010000032.1 coordinate 15,246, forward strand.
ATCTCAAAGGCAGCAGCACCAATGATCCCATTCATGACAGAGGATATCTACAGGAATCTTGTATGTTCTATTGACAAGAACGCACCGGAGTCAATCCATCTTTGCGATTATCCTGTTGTAGATGACAAGATGATCGACAAGAAGCTTGAGGCAGATATGGATGAAGTGTTAAAAGTTGTAGTACTTGGTCGTGCATGCCGTAATGAGGCAAACATAAAGAACCGTCAGCCAATCGGTAAGATGTATGTAAAAGCCCCTGAAAAACTGGATGAATTCTATGTGGATATCATCGCAGATGAGCTAAATGTAAAGAGCGTAGAATTCACTGATGATGTGTCAACATATACCACCTATCAGTTCAAGCCACAGCTTAGAACAGTAGGACCTAAATATGGCAAGTATTTGGGTCAGATCAAGGCAACTCTTGCCGAATTGGATGGTAACAAAGCCATGGCAGAGCTTAAGAGCACAGGATCACTCAAACTTGACAGCGTAAGTGATGAAGTTGTATTATCAGAAGAGGATCTGCTTATCGAGATGACTCAGATGGAAGGATACATGACACAGTCTGACAACAATATCACAGTTGTCCTCGACACAAATCTCACACCTGAGCTTATAGAAGAAGGTTTTGTAAGAGAGATCATAAGTAAGATCCAGACAATGCGTAAAGACGCTGATTTTGAGGTGATGGATCACATTGCTGTAACCTATGAGGCTGATGAGAAAGTATCTTTTGTATTCGAGAAATACAAAGAAGACATCAAATCAGAGGTTCTTGCCGTATCTATCGAGGCAGGAAATCTCAAGGGATTTGAGAAAGACTGGAATATTAATGGTGAATCAGTAAAACTTGCGGTTGAAAAGCAGTAGAAATAGTGGGAGGGGGAGCAGAGCGGTGCTTCCTCTTTACGCCTTAAGGAGGACAAAATGAGAGATAAGACGTTTAGCAAAAAAGTGTTTATTAAGACCGTTTCAGACAATCTGAAAAACAAGTATCGTAAAACAATTGAGGATGCTACACAGCAGGAGTTATATCAGGCAGTATCTGAGGCAGTAAAAGATGTTATCATGGATGAGTGGATTGCTACTCAGAGAGTAATGGACAAACAGGATCCAAAGGTTGTTTATTATATGTCAATGGAGTTTTTGATGGGAAGAGCTCTCGGAAACAACCTCATCAACCTTTGTGCATACAAAGAAGTAAAAGAGGCACTCGATGAGATCGGTGTTGATATCAATGCTATAGAGGACCAGGAGCCGGATCCAGCACTTGGAAATGGTGGCCTTGGAAGACTGGCAGCATGTTTTATGGACTCACTTGCCACACTCGGCTATCCAGCATACGGATGTGGAATCAGATACAGATATGGTATGTTCAAACAGCAGATATCTGATGGTTTCCAGATCGAGGTACCTGACAACTGGCTAAAAGATGGATATCCATTTGAGCTTAGAAGACCTGAGTATTGCTATGAGGTAAAATTCGGTGGATATGTAGAGGAGAGTACAGACGATAACGGAGAGCTTCATTTCGAGCAGAAAGGCTATCAGTCAGTTCTTGCAATCCCATACGATATGCCTATCGTGGGATATGACAACAACGTGGTAAACTCGCTTGTAATCTGGGATGCAGAGCCAAAGAACGGATTTTCTCTTGAGTCATTCGATCAGGGAGACTACGACAAGGCAGTAGAGCAGGAGAACCTTGCAAGAAACCTTGTTGAGGTACTTTATCCAAATGACAACCATGTAAAGGGAAAAGAGCTTAGATTAAAACAGCAGTATTTCTTTGTGTCTGCAAGCATTCAGCGTGCACTTGAGAGATTTAAGAAACATCATACAGACTTAAAAGAACTTCCTGAGAAGGTAGTTTTCCAGATGAATGATACTCATCCTACAGTAGCTGTTGCAGAGCTTATGAGAATACTCATAGATGTGGAAGGACTCTCATGGGATGATGCCTGGGATATCACAACACGTTCGGTAGCTTATACTAACCACACAATCATGGCAGAAGCACTCGAGAAATGGCCTATAGAGATCTTCCAGAGACTTCTTCCACGTGTATACCAGATTGTAGACGAGATAAACAGAAGATTTGTAATGCAGATCCACGATAAATATCCTGGAAATGAGGATAAAGTCCGCAAGATGGCTATTCTCTATGATGGACAGGTGAAGATGGCTAACATGGCTATCGTTGCAGGATACTCTGTAAACGGTGTTGCAAAGCTTCATACAGAGATATTAAAAAATCAGGAACTTCATGATTTCTATGAGATGTACCCTGAGAAATTCAATAACAAGACAAATGGAATTACACAGCGTAGATTCTTAGCTCATGCCAATCCACTCCTTGCAGACTGGATTACAAAACATGTGGGAAGTGGCTGGATCACAGATCTTTCAAAGCTTTCAGGTCTTACAAGACTTGCAGACAATACAGCTGCGCTTGAGGAGTTTGCAAAGATCAAAAGAGCAAACAAGGTTCGTCTTGCAAAATATATAAAAGAGCACAACGGTATAGATGTAAATCCTGATTCAATTTTTGACGTACAGGTTAAGAGACTTCACGAGTACAAGAGACAGCTGATGAACATCCTGCACGTTATGTATCTTTATAACAAGATCAAAGAAAATCCTTCTATGGATTTCTATCCAAGAACATTTATCTTTGGAGCAAAGGCAGCAGCCGGATATAGAAATGCAAAGAAGACTATTAAGCTCATAAACAGTGTGGCAGATGTCATCAACAATGACATTACTATAGGCGGCAAGATAAAAGTTGTATTTATCGAAGATTACAAGGTATCTAACGCAGAGCTTATCTTTGCAGCAGCAGATGTCAGTGAGCAGATTTCTACAGCCAGCAAGGAGGCTTCAGGAACAGGAAACATGAAATTCATGTTAAACGGTGCTCTTACTATTGGTACAATGGACGGAGCCAATGTTGAGATGTTCGATGAAGTCGGCGCTGACAACATGTTCATCTTTGGTATGAGCTCAGATGAGGTTATCTCACATGAGCAAAGACATGATTACAATCCTGTAGACATATACAACAACGATTGGGAAATCAAGAAAGTATTAAACCAGCTTGTAGATGGAACATACTCACCAAACGATCACGAACTGTTCAGAGAGCTTTACAACTCATTGCTCAATCCACAGCCAGGACAGGTAGCAGACCGCTACTTTATTCTTGCAGATTTTAGATCATATGCTAATGCACAGCAGAAGATCAACGAGTACTACCAGAACAAGAGTGCATGGAGAAAGAGCGCACTTCTTAATACAGCACACGTAGGAAAGTTCTCATCAGACAGAACTATCCAGGAGTATGTAGACGATATCTGGCATCTTGACAAGATTACCGTAAACGTGACAGGAGTATAAGATTTTGGAAAGTAATATCGCAACGCACAAGGTGACAGGCAGCACGTTAAAACTCATAGCACTTTTTACGATGCTCATAGATCACTTTGCGGCTACGGTACTTTTACAAATGGCAAATAAGGGAATAGGTGGAACAACGCTTATTGATATTTACTGGGCTATGCGTTCTATAGGGCGCATGGCCTTCCCTATTTATTGCTTTCTTTTGGTAGAAGGATTCAAATACACTCATAGTAGGCTGCATTACGCGGCAAGGCTTTTTATTTTCGCACTTATATCGGAGATACCGTTTGATCTGGCTTTTAATAATGCGATTCTGGAGTTTAAGAGCAACAATGTGTTTTTTACATTGTTTCTGGGACTTTTAACAATAATAGTTCTCGAATGGCTTAAGTCAGTGGATAGGATAGAAAAATCGTCATCTACAATAAAGTGGCTGCTTGTTACACTGGTAAAGTGCATTATCATGATATCGGTAGTGCTTGTCATGATGATAATTGCGGAGTTTATACTATGCAGCGATTATGGAGCTGCCGGTGTGGGGTCTGTAGTCATCATATATTTGCTTGGATCAAACAGACAGATAGCATTTGCAGTGGCAGTCATATTGCTTGGCCTTCTCTCAGGAACGCTAGAATTTTTTGCCCTGTTTATGCTTATTCCGATACATTTTTACAATGGAAAACGTGGAATATCGCTTAAATATGTATTTTACGCGTTTTATCCGGTACACTTGCTGATACTTTACATATGCTGTGCAGCAATAAAGTAATATTGTACAAAAAGAGGTAGTTAAATGGCATTTTGTCATCTTCACACCCATACGGAGTACAGTCTCCTTGACGGGTCAAACAAGATAAAAGAATATGTAAAGCGTATAAAGGAGCTCGGCATGAACAGTGCCGCCATCACTGATCACGGAAATATGTATGGTGTGGTAGAATTTTACAAGACTGCCAAGGCAAATGACATAAATCCGATCATAGGCTGCGAGGTTTATGTGGCTCCAAATTCCAGATTTGACAGGGAATTAAGCCATGGAGAGGACCGATATTATCATCTTATCCTTTTAGCAGAGAACAATCAGGGCTATGCCAATCTCATGAAGATAGTGTCTATAGGTTTTACCGAGGGCTATTATTACAGGCCACGAGTAGATTTTGAGACTCTTGAAAAGTATCATGAGGGGCTTATATGCCTGTCTGCGTGTCTGGCGGGCGAGATACCGAGATATATAGTAAGAGGTTTCTATGATGAGGCAAAAAAGGTCGCAGAGAAGTATCTTGCATGCTTTGGAAAAGACAATTTCTTTCTCGAGCTGCAGGATCATGGAATTGATGACCAGAAGCTTGTAAACCAGCAACTTCTTCGTATGAGCCAGGAACTTGGTATAGGACTTGTGTGTACGAATGACGTACATTATACCTATGAAACGGACGTGGAAGCGCATGATGTGCTACTTTGTATACAGACTGGCAAAAAGGTGTCTGATGAGGATCGTATGCGTTATGAGGGTGGTCAGTTTTTCGTAAAGAGTGAGGACCAGATGAGGGCACTTTTTCCATATGCCTCTGAGGCTGTGGACAATACGCAAAAGATCGCAGACAGGTGTAATGTTACCCTTGAGTTTGGTAATTACAAGATCCCAAAATACGAGGTGCCTGATGGCTATAAGAGTGCGGAAGATTACCTCACAAAGCTCTGTGAGCAGGGCTTTAAGGAAAAATATATCGGCTGCGGTGAGTATGACGAGGCCAAGCTTAAGCAGATACATGCCGATATGGAGTATGAGCTTGGCATCATAAAGACGATGGGATTTATAGAATATATCCTTATCGTGTGGGATTACATTAACTGGTGTCGTACACATGACTGCTGGGTAGGACCGGGACGAGGCTCTGCTGCAGGAAGCCGTGTATGTTATTGCACCGGTATCACGGATATTGATCCGGTCAAGTACAATCTGCTCTTTGAGCGTTTCCTTAACCCGGAGCGAGTTTCCATGCCTGATATTGACGTGGATTTTGAGTATGCGGAGAGATACCGTGCTATCGAATATGTTCAGGAAAAATATGGTCACGATTCCGTGACACAGATTGTTACATTCGGAACAATGGCAGCGCGAGGTGTCATAAAGTCTGTTGGAAAAGCATTGGATTTTCCATATGCTGAGACGGACAGGCTGGCAAAGATGGTGCCGCAGGAGCTCAATATTACAATTGATAAGGCTTTGCAGATGAATCCGGAGTTTAGAGGCATTTACGAGAGCGACAAGCGTGTACATGACATGATAGACATGGCGAAAAAGCTCGAGGGACTGCCAAACCACACCTCTGTTCATGCGGCAGGAGTAGTCATATATCCGGGAGTGGCAAGTGATTATGTGCCTCTTGGCAGAGCAAATGATGGAAGTCCGACGGCTGAGTACAATATGGTGCAGCTCGAGGAACTTGGACTTTTGAAGATGGATTTCCTCGGACTTCGTACACTTACTGTATTAAAAGACTCCGTAAAAAACATCAAAGCTTCAAAGGGCATAGATGTAGACATTGACCACATAGATTTCAATGATAAAGGGACACTTGATTTTATCGGAACAGGAAAGACAGAAGGAGTGTTCCAGCTCGAGTCTGCGGGGATGCAAAACTTCATGAAGGAACTTCATCCGCAAAGTTTTGAGGATATAGTAGCCGGTATCTCGCTTTACCGTCCGGGACCTATGGATTTTATTCCAAACTATATCAAGGGAAAAAACAATCCGCAGGAGATATCATATGTCATACCTGAGCTCGAGAGCATACTAAAGCCGACCTACGGCTGTATTGTTTATCAGGAACAGGTAATGCAGATCGTACAGAAGTTAGCTGGATATACCATGGGTCAGGCTGATAATATCAGACGTGCCATGAGTAAGAAAAAGCAGTACGTCATCGATGCTGAGAGAAAGAGCTTCGTCTACGGTGACGCGGAGCGCGGCATAAAAGGCTGCGTGGTAAATGGAATATCGGAAAAGGCTGCAAACAGCATATATGATTCCATGGTTGATTTCGCGAAATATGCGTTTAACAAGTCACACGCTGCGGCATATGCCAAGATCAGTGTGCAGACGGCATGGCTTAAGCACTACTATCCGGTTGAGTTTATGGCGGCTCTTATGACATCTGTCATTGACAATTCTACAAAAGCAGCGGAATATCTTTATAGCTGCCGCGACATGGGAATAAAGGTGCTGCCACCTGACATCAACTGCGGCTCGGGCGAGTTTACGGCAGAGGGAGAACATGTAAGATATGGTCTTTATGCCATAAAATCTTTAGGAAGACCTGTTATAGACCAGATTATAGATGAAAGAAAATTAGGTGGCAAATTTAGGACATTATCTGATTTTATTGAGAGAACATGCCGGCGGGATATGATAAATAAGCGTGCTATCGAGAACCTGATAAAAGCAGGGGCATGTGATTCGCTTGACGGCACAAGAAAGCAGATGACTTTAGTATATGCTGCCATAGTTGACAGCGTAGTGCATGATAAAAAATCAACCATGGCGGGGCAGATGAGCCTGTTTGATCTGGTGTCAGAGGAGGAAAGACAGGCATTTGAGATCAAATATCCTGATGTAGGAGAGTTTGATCCGGAGGTTTCACTGGCTTTTGAAAAAGAGGTACTTGGCATTTACTTAAGCGGTCATCCACTTGAAAAATATAAGGACAAATTAAAGAAAAATATTACTGCAAGTGCAATTGATTTCGTGCTTGATGAGGAGACAAATGCTGTAAAGATATCCGATAACGAAAAAGTTATCGTGGGTGGCATGATCGCTGCAAAAACAGTCAAGTTCACTAAGAATAATCAGGCTATGGCATTTATCACTATTGAGGATCTTACCGGAACGGTTGAGGTGATTATTTTTCCAAGAGAATACGAGCACTACCAACGATATTTACAGGATGATGCTAAGATATTTGTTGTGGGACATGCCACAGTGGATGATGAGCAAAACGGCAAGATAATTTGCGAAAAGATAGTTGCTTTTGATGAGACACCAAGACAATTGTGGCTTAAATTTGACACAATGGATGATTATACCCAAAAAGAAAGTAAAGTCATGGATATGCTTCGGCAGTCAGATGGTGGAAATGAAGTGATAATCTATATTTCCGATACAAAGCAGATGAAAATGCTCGGCAGAAACTATTCAGTAAATGCCGGGGCAGAACTTGTAGAGACGCTTAGCGGATGTTTAGGCATAGAAAATGTGAAAATAGTTGAAAAGAATATTGAAAAAAGTCGCTGAAACAAGTACAATAGATGGAGATTAGATTAAATGATAATTTTTTAACATATGGAGGTTATACCAATGGCAAAAGAGATTAATACAATAGGTGTACTTACTAGTGGTGGAGACGCACCGGGAATGAACGCTGCAATCCGTGCGGTTGTTCGTCAAGCGCTTTCAAAAGGAAAGAAAGTTAAAGGAATCAAGAGAGGATACGCTGGTCTTTTAAATGAGGAGATCATTGATATGGACTCAAAGAGCGTTTCAGATACAATCTCACGCGGTGGTACAATCTTACAGACAGCAAGATGTAAAGAGTTCGTTACAGCAGAAGGTCAACAGAAAGGTGCAGAGATCTGCAAGAAGCATGGAATCGATGCTATCGTAGTAATCGGTGGAGACGGATCTTTCCAGGGCGCACAGAAGCTTGCAGCACTTGGAATCAATACAATCGGTCTGCCAGGAACAATCGATCTTGATATCGCTTGTACAGATTATACAATCGGATTTGATACAGCTTGTAATACAGCTATGGAGGCAATTGACAAAGTTCGTGATACATCTACATCACATGAGAGATGTTCTATCATCGAAGTTATGGGACGTGGAGCAGGATATATAGCATTATGGTGCGGTCTTGCAAACGGATCTGAAGAAGTATTACTTCCAGAAAAATATGATTATAATGAGGAAGCTCTTATTGAGAGAGTTGCTCATGCAAGAGAGATGGGAAAACAGCATTACATCATAATCAACGCTGAGGGTGTTGGACATTCACAGAGCATGGCAAAGAGAATCGAGGAAGCTACAGGCATCGAGACTCGTGCAACAATCCTTGGACATATGCAAAGAGGTGGTAGCCCAACATGTAAAGACCGTGTATATGCAACAATCATGGGCGCTATGGCAGTTGATCTTCTCTGCGAAGGTAAATCAAACAGAGTTGTAGCTCACAAGAATGGTGATTTCGTGGATTTCGATATCGATGAGGCGCTTGCTATGGAGAAAAACGTAGACGAGTACATGTACGATATCTCTAAATCACTCGTTTAATATAATAACAGACAGTGAAATGTAACTTTGCCCCTGCATGTTATGCAGGGGCATTTCTACTATTGTAGGACATATATCAATTGCAGACTAGGACAAACAGAGGAATGGATATGATCACAAGCGCAGCAAATAAAAATGTGAAAAATGTGCAGGCATTGCTCGCAAAATCAAAGGAACGTAAAAAACAGGACGTTTTCGTGGTCGAGGGACCGAAAATGAGCTTTGAGGCACCATACGAGTGGGTGGTGGCAGTATACATGTCAGAGACATTTTCAAAAGAGGACAGGTATTTACAGGAAAAGAAGCAATTTGCGGATAAAACTGAGATAGTCGCAGATAATATATTTAAGGTAATGTCGGATACACAGACGCCGCAGGGGGTGATAGCTGTGATAAAAATGCCGCACTACGATATAGATGAACTGCTCGGCGCAGAGCGCACACATCTGCTTATACTTGAGAGCATTCAGGATCCGGGAAACTTAGGAACCATGATCCGTACAGGTGAAGGAGCCGGAGTGACTGGAATAATAATGAATCGTACAACAGTTGATATATTTAATCCAAAGACTGTCAGATCCACGATGGGATCACTTTATCGAGTGCCTTTTTTTATTACTGATGATCTGGGAGCGACAATAGACTATGTAAAGTCAAAAGGAGTTTCGCTTTATGCGGCTCACCTAAAGGGAAAGTGTTCATATGACAGACCGGACTATACAGCGGCTTGTGGCTTTATGATAGGAAATGAAGGAAACGGACTGTCTGATGAGATAGCTGACATGGCAGATACATATATCAGGATACCTATGAAGGGACAGGTAGAGTCCTTAAATGCTGCAATATCGGCAACACTTCTGATGTATGAATGTAACCGTCAGAGAAGGCTTAGCGGAGAAAAAAGATAATGCGTATTTGGTTTAAGATTTTTACGGACACGCACTTGATGCGTGATATTACAATAGAAAATTATGAGGATGATACCCGCACACACAAGGTGTTTAAATCACTCGAGGAGGCATGCATAGAGTTAGATCTTGGAAAACCAATTTGGCTGGACAGCAATGTGAAGGATTTTAAAAAGCATGGAAAAACACGCTTTACAAAGGATAATTTTGTGGAGGAGATAGATTTCGATTTTCTCGAGATGCACGTCATTGAAGAAGATTAGGACTTTCTTATTGTTTTTGGGGCTTCGCACGGTATAGGCTGTGAACACAGTGTACTTTCCGGTGAGGTAGGATAACGAGTGCGAAGCATTTATAAAATAAAGAAATATAGTAACTATTCAGTACAGAAATATGCGGTACCGCATATTTCGTAAGAAAAAGTATATTATGTAGGAGCAAGCGCCCATCAGCGAAGCTGATTCTAATGCGCTTGCGGCTCGCAACTGTGAAGGTACTGAACAGTTACGAAATATAGAAGATTAAAATTGTATTAAATATAGTCATAATTGCCCATGAAATGGCATAAATATGCTATACTAAAAGAAAATAATAGGTAGTATCATATGTCTGTTGATGATTGAGACAGCGTATAGGGATCAGCCGTAGATCTATTATATGCTTACGCATATGAGATATAAAAATATCAGGGAGGATTACATGGAGAAAGAGTTTGCAGAGGGCATCGATAGTTGGGAGACTATGATGTTTCTATACAATTCGGCACTTAAAGAGGTAGGGACGAAGCTGGAGATTTTAAATGATGAGTTCGTCCATATTCACAATTACAATCCTATCGAGTACATAAAGTCAAGGATAAAGAAACCAGAGAGCATTGTAAAGAAGCTAAAGAAGGGTGGCTATGAGAGTACAATTGCCAATATGGTCACTTATGTCAAGGATATTGCGGGCATCAGGATAGTGTGCTCTTTTACATCGGATATATACAAGCTGGCGGAGATGATCGGAAAGCAGAATGATCTGACGGTCATTTCGGTAAAGGATTATATGAAGCACCCGAAGGAGAGTGGTTACAAGAGCTATCACATGATAGTTTCGGTGCCTATTTTCCTTTCAAACAAAGTGGTGGACACAAAGGTTGAGATACAGATCCGTACTATAGCGATGGATTTCTGGGCGAGTCTCGAGCACAAGATATACTACAAGTTCGAGGGTAATGCACCGGAGTATATCAGCCGCGATCTGCGCGAGTGTGCAGGAATTGTAGGACAGCTTGACGCAAAGATGCTTTCGCTCAATGAGGCGATCCTTGAAGCCAAGGCAAAGCAGGAGCAAGAGGAGAAAACACGGGAAGATGAACATAATTAACGTAGAAAATATAACAAAGTCATATACAGGAAGGAAGCTTTTTTCTAAAGCTTCCTTTTATGTGCAGGAATATGAGAAAATAGGAATAATCGGTATCAACGGTACAGGAAAATCCACATTGCTTAAGATAGTGGCGGGAGAGGAAGTGCCGGACGAGGGTACTGTCACAACGGCAAATCATATAGTGATAAACTATCTGCCGCAAAATCCGGATTTTGATCCAGATGAGACGGTACTCGATCATGTGATGAAAAGGGGTATCACATCACAGCTCGATGAGGATATGCGCTGGAGCATAGAAAGTGATGCAAAATCACTTCTTATGAAGCTTGATATCACAGATATGGAGCAAAAGACAGGTGAGCTGTCCGGTGGTCAGAGAAAGAGACTTGCGCTTGCCACTGTCATATTAAAGCCATGCGATGTATTGATACTTGACGAGCCGACCAACCATTTAGACTATGAGATGGTGGAATGGCTTGAGGATTTTCTGCGCAAATTTAAAGGTGCAGTCATCATGATCACTCATGACAGGTATTTCCTTGACAGCGTATGCAACAGGATCGTTGAGATAGACAAGGGTGCATCCTACAGCTATGAGACAAACTATTCAGGTTTTCTCGCACTTAAGGCTGCCAGAGAGGAAAGCGAAAGAGCAAGCGAGCGCAAACGCCAGTCGATACTTAGAAAAGAAATAGAATGGATGCAGCGTGGTGCAAGAGCACGTTCCACAAAGCAGAAAGCACATATACAAAGATATGAGGCTCTCCGTGACCAGAAAGGACCACAGACAGATGGAAAAGTCGAGCTTTCATCGGTTTCATCACGTATGGGAAGGACAACCATAGAGCTGCATGATATTTCAAAGGCATACGGGGATATCGTCTGTGTAAAGGATTTTACGTATATTTTCTTGAAAAATGACCGTATCGGTTTTGTCGGTAAAAATGGTTGTGGAAAATCTACTCTCATGAAGATAATTGCAGGATTTATCGAACCGGATTCGGGTGAGGTGGAAATCGGACAGACTATAAAGATCGGATATTTCGGGCAGGAAGTGGATATCGATCCTGCTCTTCGCGTGATAGATTACGTGAAAGAGGCGGCTGAATTTGTGCGCACGGCAGACGGACTTGTGTCAGCATCTGCAATGCTCGAGCGTTTTTTATTCCCACCGGAGCAGCAGTACAGCCCGATCGGCAAGCTTTCAGGTGGAGAAAAAAGAAGACTCTATCTGCTTCGTGTGCTGATGACTGCACCGAATGTACTGATACTTGACGAGCCGACAAATGACCTCGATGTTGAGACCCTGGCTATACTTGAGGATTATTTGGATGGCTATGAAGGAATAGTTATTACTGTATCTCATGACAGGTATTTCCTTGACAGGATCGTCAGAAGGATATTTGCATTTGAGGGAGCCGGAAAGATTGTACAGTATGAGGGCGGATACACAGACTACATGAATAAACGTCTACAGTCTGTGTCTGAAAAATCTATATCAGAAAGTGCATTATCCGCCGGATCATCCACTACAGGCACTAAGGGAAATACTCCGTCAGATAATACAGATACAAAAACCACCCAAAAGAAGAAATCCATGGAAACCTGGGGACATGAGAAAAAGCTCAAATTTACCTATAAAGAGCAAAAAGAGTACGAGACGATAGAAGCTGATATAGAAAAGCTCGAAAACAGGATTTCCGAGATAGATGATGAGATGGTAAAGAATGCCACTAACTTTGGTAAGTTAAACGAACTGACCAAGGAAAAGGAAGGCCTTGAGGAGCAACTAATGGAGAAAATGGATCGTTGGGAATATCTCGAGGATCTTGCATCAAAGATAGCGCAGCAGTAAACTATAGTTACTGGAGACCGTTTCAAGTTTTGTGTAAACGTTAAAAACTGATATAAGATTTGTGAAT
>CAVICC010000033.1:0-27778 GCA_963641405.1 bacterium
TGATTCTAATGCGCTTGCGGCTCGCAACTGTGAAGATACTGAACAGTTACGATTAGTCTAACAGTGTGATATAACAAATTTAAGAAACTATTTTAGAAGAATATCCATCAGATATGCAAATACATCCTCATTCTGATTTTTCCAGTTGCTGCAGATCGCCTCAGCCTGTTCCTTGGTATCGACAGAGAGTGTGATATCGAGGATGGTCGTGCTCTCCGAGCGTACCTGACAGCGTACGGCATATTTGTGATCGGTCGTCTTGTAGTAGTCAGCAAGCACGGAATTTTCCTGCTTGAACTCAAGTTTATTATCTTCGAAAAAGCTTTTTACATCAGACTCGATACCTTCAGTTATCTTGTCTTTAAAGAAACCGAGTGTCTCACGTCCGGCTGCCGTAAGAGAGTATTGGGTATTGGAATGAGTTGACTCAAAATTAATTAAATCTGCATTTACTAAATCACCGATAACCTCCTGCACACGGAAGTAGTCAGTGTATTCTTTTTCCAGAAAGAAATTGGAAATCTGTGTATTGGTCAAGGGAAAGCCTGCCTTTTCAAGCATGTATAAAATTGTAAGTTTGTAAATAGTAAATGGTTCAGCCAAAATAAACCTCCTATGGTAAATATAATCTTCCCTGATAAGTATCGCGAAGCTTAAGGTTCTGGTTTATCGTATTAAGCACCCGCTTTTTGTCCGTACTCCATAGAGGGGCAATAAGCAAAGCGCGAGGACCGTCACCAGTCATACGGTGTATTACCATATTTTGGGGAAGTCTCTCTATACAGTCTACCACAAAATCACAATATTCTTCCAGTGAAAAAAGCCTAAAAGGTTTGGATTCAAAAGAAGAAGCAAGAGGTGTGTTTTTTAGGACATGTAAAAGTTGCAACTTGACTCCGAAAATATTACTGTGTGCCACAAAGTCCACAGACTCTGTCATCATATCGCGGGTTTCACCCGGCAGTCCGAGTATCAGATGTGCGATAACCTTTATGCCACGGGCGTTAAGCTCATTTACCACAGCGGTAAAATCACTTACTTTCGTGTGGGTATTCATGGCATCAAGGGTATCCTGATGTATGGTCTGAAGCCCAAGCTCTACCCAGACAGGTTTTATGTGGTTAAGTTCAGAAAGCAGATCATAGATCTCTGGGGAAAAACAATCTGTCCGTGTCCCAATGGAAAGGACTGCCACGGACGGATCGTTTATTGCTTTATAAAATATCCTTCGCAGATACGTAACTGATGCATATGTATTAGTAAAAGCCTGAAAGTATGCTATGAAATGCTCACATTTGCATTTACCTAATACTTTTTCCTTTGCCTTGGCAAGCTGATCTGGAATGGAAAGATTTCGTTTGGCAGCAAAATCACCTGAGCCACCTTCGCTACAATACAGACAGCCACGATGGGAGAGAAGGCCGTCCCTGTTAGGGCAGGTCATACCTCCGTTAAGGGAGAGCTTGTACAGCTTCTCGCCAAAAGTGTCGCGGCAGTATTGGTTGAGTGAATAATATCTCATGATTTATGTCTTATTTAATATGTGACTTTACAGCCTCACTTACTACAGCGGCAACACGAGGATCAAATGCCTCAGGCATAATAAAATCATCATTTAATTCTTCATCAGAAACGAGATTTGCAAGTGCCTCGGCAGCAGCTAGTTTCATCTCCTCTGTGATTTGTGTAGCGCGTCCCTCAAGGGCACCTTTAAAGATTCCAGGAAAAGCAACTACGTTATTTATCTGGTTAGGGAAATCACTTCTTCCTGTTCCTACAACTCTTGCGCCAGCGGCTTTTGCCACATCAGGCATGATCTCAGGTACAGGATTTGCCATAGCAAAGAGGATAGCGTCCTTATTCATGGAAGAAACCATATCTGCTGTAACGATATTTGGAGCAGAAACCCCTACGAAAATGTCGGCACCTTTTAAGGCGTCCGCAAGAGTACCAGTTGCATTTTCAAGGTTTGTAACTTCTGTCATTTTCTGCTGCATCCAGTTGAGTCCAGGATAATCCTTACCGATAATACCCTGACGGTCGCACATTGTAATGTGTGTAAAACCATATGTAAGAAGAAGCTTTGTGATAGCCACACCGGCTGAGCCTGCACCGTTTACAACTACGCGGCAGTCCTCTTTTTTCTTGCCCGTCAGGCGAAGGGAATTAATGATACCTGCTAGCACTACGATGGCTGTTCCGTGCTGATCGTCATGAAAAACAGGAATATCAAGCATTTCCTTTAATCTTTCTTCAATCTCAAAACATCTTGGAGCTGAGATATCCTCTAAGTTGATTCCGCCAAATCCAGGTGCGATATTTTTTACAGCAGCAATGATCTCCTCTGTATCCTGTGTATTAAGGCAGATAGGGACAGCATTTACGTTACCGAATTCTTTGAAAAGTACACATTTTCCTTCCATAACAGGCATGGCTGCATATGGCCCGATATTTCCAAGTCCTAAAACAGCACTTCCGTCTGATACGACAGCGACAGTGTTGGCTTTCCATGTGTAGGTATATGCAGCTTCTTTATCTTCTGCGATCACTTTGCACGGCTCAGCTACTCCTGGAGTGTAGGCGATAGCCAGATCCTCTCTTGAGTTTACCTTTGATTTTGCGATAGTTTCAAGTTTTCCGTTCCACTCGCGGTGGCACTGTAATGCTTTTTCCTTGTTATCCATGATTAATCTCCCTGATTATGTATGTTGTTATTAAAAATCCATATTGCCGTTTAAAAGCAATACCATCTTTTGTATCATATCATTATGCTATTTTTAAATCAAGTGAGCAAAAAGTACTTTCTTTTTTGAAAAACATGGTGTATAATGCATTCATATTTCAGCAGTCAATTCAGGCGCTATTTCCCAGAATTATATTTAAAGATTTAGAAAATGTCCTATAATAAATGGGGCATTAATGAAATACGATAAACAAAAAAGTAAATTTAAAAGAGATTTTATTTATAAGAGGAGACTATCACATGGATCAGATGAGAGAAAAATATGAAAGTCTTTCGGCATTTGTATTGAAAGATCTAGCAAAAGCAAGAGGATTAAAAGGTGTTTCATCCCTAAAAAAAAGTCAGATCATCGACAGGATGCTTGAGGAGGATGCAAAAGAAGCTAAAACAGCAGAGGAAGGTCGTGAAGAAAATCCGTCAGTAGAAAAGGTCAGCACATTAAAGGATGAATATGCTGCGCTCGACAGCGGAGAGGTAGCAGAGGGTATATTAGAGGTAATGTCAGACGGATACGGATTTATTCGCTGCGAGAACTATATGCCAGGAGATCACGATATATATGTGGCACCTTCGCAGATCAGACGTTTTAACTTAAAGACCGGTGATATCATAAAAGGAAATACAAAAGTTAAATCAGAAAGAGAAAAATTTCAGGCGCTTTTATATGTTACAAGTGTAAATGGTTACACACCGGAGGCAGCGCAGAAGCGCACAAGCTTTGAGGATCTTATTCCTATATTTCCAAATGAGCGTCTGCGACTCGAGAGACCGGGCGCAAGTGTGGCGATGCGAGTAGTGGACCTTATCTCGCCTGTAGGAAAAGGACAGCGAGGCATGATTGTGTCCCAACCTAAAGCAGGAAAGACTACATTGCTCAAAGAAGTAGCCAAATCAGTAAAAATAAATAATCCGGAGATGCATCTTATTATCTTACTTATAGATGAAAGACCTGAGGAGGTTACAGATATTAAAGAGGCTATAGAGGGTGAAAATGTTGAGGTTATCTACTCTACATTTGATGAACTTCCGGAGCATCACAAGAGAGTATCGGAGATGGTTATAGAGCGTGCAAAGAGACTTGTAGAGCACGGCCGCGATGTCATGATACTTCTTGACAGCATTACGCGACTTGCAAGGGCCTATAACCTTACAGTTCCACCTTCAGGACGTACACTTTCAGGTGGACTTGATCCAGCAGCACTTCATATGCCAAAGAGATTTTTCGGTGCAGCTAGAAATATGAGACAGGGGGGCAGTCTTACAATACTTGCCACAGCACTTGTTGATACAGGAAGCAAGATGGACGATGTCGTATTCGAAGAGTTCAAGGGTACAGGTAACATGGAGCTTGTGCTTGACAGAAAGCTCTCTGAAAAGAGGATTTTTCCAGCTATTGATATCGTAAAATCAGGCACACGTAGAGAGGATCTGCTTCTTGAGCCGGATGAGCAGGCTGCAGTTGACAACATGCGAAAAGCCTTCAACGGCATGCGCACGGATGAGGCTGTTGAGAATGTGCTCAATATGTTCGCACATACAAAAAACAATAAAGAATTTGTCAATCTTGTAAAGAAAAACAGAATTTTATAAAAAACATATTGCAATAACAAAATTCATATGCTACAATAAGTGAGCTGTTTATCGGGATGTAAACGGACGCAACGTGTCGCTCTTGCAACAAGTATCATATGCGGATCGGGCATACGGGTATAAAGAGTGTAGCTATAAAATAAACGATAAGAATAAAAGAGGTGAAAATCATGAGAGAAGGAATCCATCCAGATTATTATCAGGCAACTGTTACATGCAACTGCGGTAACACATTCGTTACAGGATCTACAAAGCCAGAGATCCACGTAGAAATTTGTTCAAAATGTCATCCATTCTATACTGGACAACAGAAAGCTAACCAGGCTCGTGGACGTATTGAGCAGTTCAATAAGAAATATGGTATGAAATAGAATCATATAGTTGCTTGAAAGGTTGAGGTTGCAATATACCTCAACCTTTTTTGGAATATGACGAGGTTTTTATGAAATATTCAGGCATTGGTGGTCAGGCGGTCATGGAAGGTGTTATGATGCAGAATAAGGACACATACGCTGTCGCTGTGCGCACACCTGACCATAATATAGATGTAAAGGTATCAAAACGCAAGAAGTCAAAAGCACTTGATACCGTAAGAAAGATCCCTATACTAAGAGGTGTGGTGAGTTTTGTCGATTCACTGTATCTGGGCATGAGTACACTTATGTACTCTGCTTCGTTCTTTGAAGATGAGGATGATAAAGAAAAGACAAAAAATGCAAATCTTACTGCCGAACAAAAGGCAGCAAAAGAAGCAAAGGAGAAAAAACAGGAAAAAGCCATGCTTGGAGGCACGGTTGTGCTGTCACTTGTTATAGCATTGGCACTCTTTTTTGCACTTCCATACTTTCTGTCTGGTATTTTTCGAAGACTAATAAGTTCACAGATGCTTATAGCTCTTATAGAGGGTGTTATACGTCTTGCGATTTTTGTAGGATATATTGCAGTTATATCACTCACACCGGATATAAAGCGTACATTTATGTACCACGGCTCAGAGCACAAGTGTATAAACTGCATAGAGCATGGACTTGAGCTTAATGTGACAAATGTAAGGAATAGCTCAAAGCATCACAAGAGATGTGGAACAAGCTTTTTACTTATAGTAATGCTCATAAGCATATTATTTTTTATGTTCATTCGAGTGGATTCAAAGGCATTGCAGCTTCTTTTGAGGCTTGTGCTTATACCAGTTATCGCAGGAGTATCATATGAGTTTATCAGACTTGCGGGTAAATATGACAATCCAGTGGTAAATATCCTAAGTATTCCGGGAATGTGGATGCAGAAACTTACCACAAAAGAGCCGGATGATGATATGATAGAGGTAGGTATCGCATCTGTAGAGGCTGTTTTTGACTGGAAAAAGTGGCAGGAAGAGAATGGTATTGTAGATCCAAAGTAGGGTAATTGTTGCGAGGTTTGATTTTATGACATACAGGGAAGCAATAAAACTTGGGGAACAAATACTGCAGAAAGCAGATATAAATGATTCAAAAAATGATGCATGGCTTTTACTTGCTATGGCATGCAAGATAGATCACACTTACTATTATGTTCATATGGATGATGAGATGTCAGATGAACAGACAAGGGAATATCAATCACTACTGAGTAAACGCTCAGAGCGCATACCTCTTCAGTATATAGTAGGTGAGCAGGAGTTTATGGGACTTACGTTTCATGTCAATAGCAGTGTCCTTATTCCGAGACAGGATACGGAGACCCTTGTTGAGGAAGCATTAAAGATCATAGAGCCGGGGATGAAAGTGCTTGATATGTGCACAGGCTCTGGCTGTATTATCATAAGCATCATCAAAAATACAACAGATGTTGACGGGTATGCCTGTGATATATCAAAACAGGCGCTAAACGTTGCAAAAGAAAATGCAAAACTAAACAATGTATTTGTGCAATTCGAGCGCAGTGATCTTTTTGAAAAAGTAACTGAGCAATATGATGTGATAGTATCAAATCCGCCATATATACGTACATCGGAGATACCACATCTAATGCCGGAGGTATCGGTATTTGAGCCACACGAGGCGCTTGACGGTTCAGAGGATGGACTTGAATTTTACAGACGTATTGTAAAGGATAGCCGTGATTATCTAAAACCGGGTGGCAGACTGCTCTTTGAGATAGGCTGTGATCAGGGCCGGCAGGTTGCTTCTATGATGAAATATGCTGGTTTTACAAACGTACAGATCATAAAAGATCTTGCGAAGAATGACCGCGTTGTAATAGGAAAGAGGTAAAAAATGTTTGATAAGTTAGAAGATCTTATACACCATTATGAAGAGCTGATGAATCTGCTCAGCGAGCCTGATGTGGCAAATGATGCAAACAGATTCAGAAAGCTTATGAAAGAGCAGAGTGATCTTGCTCCTATTGTAGAGACATATAAAGAATACAAAAATAGCAAACAAAATATCGAGGATTCTCTTGCTATTCTTGATGAGGAATCTGATGAGGAGATGCGCGAGCTTGCAAAGGAAGAGCTCAAAGAGTCAAAAGAACAGGTTGAAGAGCTTGAGAAGAAACTTAAGATCCTTCTTCTTCCAAAAGACCCTAACGATGATAAGAACGTAATCGTTGAGATCCGTGCAGGTGCGGGCGGAGAGGAAGCAGCACTTTTTGCAGCAGAGATCTACCGCATGTATGTTCATTACGCAGAGAATAGAGGTTGGAAAGTTGAGACGCTTGATGCTGATGAGACCGGTATCGGTGGCATGAAATCAGTAGAGTTTATGGTAAAGGGTGCTGGAGCATACTCAATCCTTAAATACGAGTCAGGTGTACACCGTGTACAGCGTGTGCCGGAGACAGAGTCACAGGGACGTATTCAGACATCCACATGTTCTGTTGCTGTCATGCCTGAGGCTGAGGAGGTAGATATAACAATAGATGACAAAGATATTCGTATCGACGTAATGCGTGCATCAGGAAACGGTGGACAGTGTGTCAATACAACAGATTCGGCTGTACGACTTACTCACTACCCAACAGGAATCGTTATCTACAGCCAGACTGAGAAATCCCAGATACAGAACAAAGAGAAAGCATTTGCACTCCTTCGTACAAAACTCTATGACCTAGAGCTTCAGAAAAAGCAGGATGCAGAGGCAGAGGAGCGTCGAAGCCAGATCGGAACAGGAGATCGTGCAGAAAAGATCCGTACTTATAATTTTCCACAGGGACGTGTGACAGATCATCGTATTAATCTCACACTGTACAAGCTCGACAAGATCTTAAATGGAGATATCCAGGAGATCATTGATGCATGTATAGCTGCCGATCAGGCGAAGAAGTTAAGCAACATGGAGCATGATGCCTAACTAGCTAATTTATAAGAGAGATTGTTATTTGATATAGCATTCATATATGAAAATCCTATTTGATTTCTTTTTTAAGATGTCAGATAGGATTTTTTTAAAAGAGATAGACACATGTCAAACTCCTTTTTTATTTTGCAAATAAACATATATATGATATACTTGTCTAATAATTATGCAGAAATGAGGAATAATATGAAATTCACAAAGAAGAAACTGATAATGCTTGTAGTGGCAGCAACGCTTATGACAGCGGCTATGTTTACATTTACGGCATGTGGTCCGAAAAGTAAAGATGGAAAACAGGTTACCTGTGTAGATGATCTTGAGGGTGCATCAATCGGTGTACAGCTTGGAACAACAGGGGATATATACGTATCTGATTATGAGGGCGACGATGCAGGAACGACGGTTGAGAGATACAATAAGGGCGCGGATGCTATTCAGGCACTAAAAATTGGTAAGATCGATTGCGTAGTGATAGATGAGCAGCCTGCACTTGAGTTTGTAAAGCAGAATAAGGGACTAAAGATTCTTGATGAGGAATTTACCAATGAGGACTATGCATTTTGCATCGCAAAAGACAATACTGAGCTTTTGGACAAGGTGAATTTGGCAATTGAAAAGCTTCAGGCTGAGGGGGTTATAGACGATATTATCAATAATTATATCGGTTCTGAAGATCAGATAGGAAAAACTCCTTATGTGAAAAAGAATGTCGATAGAAGTAACGGCACACTGAAGATAGGAACAAATGCAGAGTTTCCACCATACGAGTACTATGAGGACAACAAGATCATTGGTATTGATATGGATATCATGCAGGCTGTTTGTGATGAACTTGGTATGGATATGCAGATAGAAGATATGGCATTTGACTCCATTATCGCGGCTATTTCGTCAGGAAAGGTGGATATTGGTGCATCTGGATTTACAGTGACAGAGGATAGAAAGAAAAATGTCAATTTTACTGACTCATATATCACAACAAAGCAGGATATTATCGTAAAGGAAGGAAATACAAGTTCTGCCATAGGAATAAAAGAAAAGCTATACGATAACTTTGTAAAAGACAACAGATATATGTATATCGTAAAAGGTCTTGGTAATACGATAGTAATTACTATTTTTGCGGTTGTTCTTGGAATAGTCTTAGGATTTTTTATCGCGATAGTGAGGACGAATCATGACAGAAATGGTGGGTTTATCGTACTAAACGGACTTTGTAGGGCATACCTTACTATCATAAGAGGAACACCTGTTATGATCCAGCTTCTTATCATTTATTATGTCATACTCTCATCGGTTACTAATAAGATACTGGTCGCGGCAATTGCATTTGGTTTAAATTCAGCAGCATATGTGGCGGAGATTGTTCGATCAGGAATTATGTCTGTTGATATCGGACAGTTTGAGGCTGGACGAAGCCTTGGTCTTAATTATGGCCAGACGATGCAGCTTATTATCCTGCCACAGGCAATAAAGAATATTCTACCTGCACTTCTTAATGAGTTTATCTCATTACTAAAAGAGACTTCAATAAGTGGTTATATCGGGCTTATGGATCTGACAAAGGGAGGAGATATAATTCGAAGCAATACATATGAAGCGTTCCTACCACTTATAGCTGTTGCGGCAATTTATCTGGTAATCGTAATGCTCTTAAGCCACGGAGTAAGCAAACTTGAGAGGAGACTGAGAAATAATGAGCGATAATATGGGATTTAATTCAAATGACATAATACTACAGATTAAGGATCTACACAAAAGTTATGAATCACAGGAAGTGTTAAAAGGCATTACAACAGAAGTAAAAAGGGGGGATGTTATAGCAATAATCGGACCATCTGGTTGTGGAAAATCAACTTTTCTTCGGTCACTTAATCTGTTAGAGACACCTACTTCGGGGCAGATACTTTTTGAGGGAACAGACATAACAGACAAATCTACTGATATCAATCTTGTTAGACAAAAGATTGGAATGGTATTTCAGCAGTTTAACCTTTTTTACAATATGACTATAAAAGAAAATATTATGCTTGCTCCAGTAAAGCTTGGTATAATGACAAAAGGCAAGGCGTCGGAAAAAGCTGATGAATTGCTTGAGAGAATAGGACTTAAAGATAAAGAGGATTCATATCCAAACCAGCTATCTGGTGGTCAGAAACAGCGAATTGCAATTGTGCGCTCTCTGGCCATGAATCCTGATGTTATACTATTTGATGAGCCGACATCAGCACTTGATCCTGAGATGGTAGGAGAGGTACTTTCTGTAATGCAGGAGCTTGCACAGACAGGGATGACCATGGTTGTTGTGACTCATGAGATGGGCTTTGCCAGAGAAGTTGCTAACAGAGTTATGTTTATAAACGAGGGTGTAATCGCGGAAGAAGGCACCCCAGAGGAAGTGTTTGGTGCACCAAATAGCCCAAGATTACAGGAATTTTTATCCAGAGTGTTGTAAAAATAATAGAAGTAGAGGAATTTATATGTTGTTACAGGATTTGGTAGAGGGAGAAGAACTTGTACTACAGGCAAAATGGGGCGGTCTGCAATATGACCTGGCATCAAAAGTAGAATCGGTTGAGAGTAGCGGAGTGTTTATAAAGACATATGAGTATGGTGGACAGGTAGTGGACTTTGGCGCACCATCATTTCGCGGAATAGTGATAAATGTCTATGTGAACAATCACAATGGCAAGAGATACTTCTGGCCGGACGTAAGCCTTAAGGTGGAAAAAAGAGCCAATAAAACTTATTATCATTTGACAACGAGCGCATACAAAGTTTTTGCAAAAGAAAGCGAACGTCGTGGAAAAGACAGACTGCTCATAGAGCGCAAATGTACTGTAAATGTGCATGGAGAGGATGATTACTATCAAGGAATAGTCCGCGATATAAGCCAGGTGGGACTGGCATTCTACTGTGACAGCAAGCTTGATATAGATGGAAAACTTGTGCGGATAGAGTTTAGTGACAATATTGGAGGGCATGAGTTTAAGCTTGAATTCAAGGTGCGTAAGGTGCGCACGGATGATTCGGGACAAAGCAGGCTTTTTGGATGCAGGATAGCGGAGGCGAGTAAGGATGCAATGGCATATCTGTATCTCAAGGCTCTTTATATGCAAAAAGAGGCACGTGAGCAGGATATAAAGATCAAAGTCAAGGAAGGTACATCTTCAACGAACTGATTTTAATGTGCGAATATACAAACATAAGGAGTGTGGCGCAATGGCATCAAAATATTACGCGGTAAGAAAGGGAAAGGTACCTGGTATATATTCTAACTGGAATGCCTGCAAAGCTATGGTAGACGGATATCATGGCGCGGTATATAAGAGCTTTAAGACCTTAGCAGAGGCAGAGGCATTTGTACAGGAAAAAAAAGATACTGTGCTTAAAAAACATGATGACAAAAATGATGCAAATGTAAATATAGATACATATGCATTTGTAGATGGTTCATTTAATCAGGCAACGGGTACATACGGTTTTGGTGGTTTTCTGGTAAATAAAGGCAAAAAAATCGTGCTTTTTGGCAGTGACAATGATCAAGAAATGGCCTCTATGCGCAATGTGGCAGGAGAGATAAAGGGCAGCGAGGCTGCAATACGAAAAGCCATTGAGCTTGGTATAAAAGAGCTGGTCATATATTATGACTATATGGGAATAGAAATGTGGGCAACCGGTGGCTGGAAACGAAATAAGGCCGGTACCATACAGTATTACGAATTTATCCAATCTGTAAAAGATCAGATAAAGTTAAGGTTTATAAAAGTAAAAGGACACTCGGGAGTTGAGGGCAACGAAGAGGCGGATAAACTGGCAAAGCAGGCAGTGGGGATTTTATAGCTACTGATTTGGAAAGACTTTGAACAGTGATGCAGATAACAGAATATGAATTGTGAGGAGAATTCAATGAGCGTATTTAATGTAGAACTCAAAAAAGTAGTAGATGACACATATGATATTGAGATAGGTTACAACCTCCAAGACACTCTTGTATCAGACATTGAAAACGGATTGGTTGGAAAGATAAAAAAATTCGCTGTAATAACTGATACAAATGTAAGAGATGGTTATGCACTACCAATATATGAAAAGATAAAACATGCAGGATATTCGGTTGACCTGTTTGTATTTCCGGCAGGAGAAAGAAGTAAAACCCGTGAAACAAAGGCAAAAATCGAGGATGCCATGCTTTCAAAAGGCTATAGAAGAGACTGCTGTATTATCGCAGTAGGCGGTGGCGTGGTAACTGATATTGCAGGATTCATTGCTGGAACTTATGGCAGGGGTGTGCCATTTGTCAATTATGCGACCACACTTCTTGCGGCAGCAGACGCTTCAGTAGGTGGCAAGACTGCTATAGATACGCCGCTTGCCACAAATACTATCGGGCTTTTTAACCAGCCAAAGAAGGTATATCTGGATATCGCAGCCTGGAAGACACTTTCACAGCGTCAGATGGCAAGCGGTATGGCAGAAACTATCAAGCATGCATGCTTAGGCAGCGAGGACATGTTTGAATTTATCGAGGAAAATCTTGAGGATATATATTCCTTTAAGAAGTTTGCCTGTGAATATATTGCCGAAAACAACTGTCGCATCAAATACAATGTGGTAATGAAAGATGAAAGGGAAGCGGGGCTTAGAGAGATACTTAACCTTGGACACACTGTAGGTCGTGCAATCGAGACGGTAAGTGAATATAGACTTCTTCACGGAGAGGCACTTGCCATCGGAATGGCAGCGCAGGTACTTATGTCAGCCCGCCTAGGCTACATGTCAGAGGAACAGGCAGAACGTGTTATAAAATTATACGATCGTGCAGGTCTTCCGACGCGCATACCTGATTATATCGACCGTGAGGCTCTTGTAAAGAAACTCTACACAGACAAAAAGGTACGTGACGGAAAGCTGCGTTTCGTGCTCCAAAAGGGTATCGGTGCTGTAGTGGAATTTACACCGGGCGTATACGCAAAACCGATCGAGGAGAGTCTTGCAAGAGAGATAATAATGGAACTGTAAATATATAGTTGGGCTATGTATTATGTGCCTATACGATTACAATACCACTAGTGAATTCATTGTAGGAATTAGCACAAAGGCGGTTGTAAACATCAGCCGCAAAAATGTCTTTAGCTATCATATCATAAGGAGCATCGGCGACCTTTGTAATAAGAGGTGCTGATGCTCTTTTTTTAATCTCATGCATCAAAGATGCCGAAGATTTTCTGAATCCGAGGACTCTAAGGTATGGAGTCTTTTGATATGACAAATGGCTTCCTTTTTCGATTCCAAGTAAAATATGAATAAGTACTCTGGCGACGCGCGTATATGTAAGATTTTTACTCTTTAAAATCTCGCAAAATTGTGTAAATGACTCATATCTGTATATGTTTTTTATGATCTTTGAAGACAATTCTTTTGTGCAGTCAGCATATTTTTCAAATCCGTTATTTTTTTTGGAGAGTAAGCGATAATACAGCATGTCTGATATATCATCAGAAAATACAATATGTCCTGCATTAAAGTTTTCAAACAGTAAGTCAGCGCTTTTTTGTGGCATTATGTGGGAAAGTTTTTGGTATGTTTGCGAAATATCATCTCTACAGTCTGAGGCAGAGAGCAGCTTCCTTATCGCGGTAGCAGAGGCAAGTTCACTATCGCTGTTGATGCTGTGATATCCTTCGCCAACCCGCTGTATTGGAAATCCTGTTATGTCAGTTTCTGCCAATGCTTTTTCATATTCGATAGCTAAAATATTATTGGGGGATGAGATAAAATCTGCAAGTCCTGAAATTTTATTATTAATATCTGAATGTTCACACAATGCTCTGCTTCTTGCCACAGGAAAGCTCATTCCACTTAGCATATATTTTTTTAGTTTGCTGGAATATTCATCCGATGGATTATTAAGAAATTCGGCTATAGATTTAGCTGTATCGTGATCAATGTATTCAACTCCATAGCACAGAGTATCAACCACACCAGTATTTTTAAGTATTTCGATGCCACCGGCAGCAAAATACTCGGCAGAAGCAGTGGCACATACTACAGGCATCTCAAGAACCAGATCAGCGCCATATTCTAAAGCTATGCGGGTGCGGCTATATTTATCAATAATGGCAGGCTGACCGCGCTGTACGAAGTTACCGCTCATCACAACGATTATATAGTCTGAGCCAGTCTGATTTTTTATTTGCTCTAACTGATATTTATGTCCATTATGGAATGGATTGTATTCTGTAATAACACCTGCTGTTTTCATCTGTTCTCCCGAATGTTAAGATTAATTAAAATGTATTTTTTGAGGTTCATGCCTATAATACCACAAAACACCCTTGTATGCTTTGAAAAATAAGTTTATACTAATTATATATGTAATTTTTGGTTGTTTTATACGCTTAATTGTGCATATTACAACGATTTTTAAACAAAGGAGATAAAAAATGAATGTATTAGTAATTAATTGTGGCAGCTCATCACTCAAGTATCAGCTCATCAACTCAGATTCTGAGGAGGTACTTGCAAAAGGACTCTGTGAGAGAATCGGAATCGATGGAAGACTTGTATACCAGAAAGCAGGTCTTGACAAAGAAATCACAGAGGCACCAATGCCTACACACAAAGAGGCAATCCAGATGGTACTTGATGCACTTGTAAACCCAAAGACTGGCGCATTAGAGTCACTTGCACAGATCGATGCAGTAGGACATCGTGTTGTACACGGTGGAGAGAAATTCTCTGACTCAGTAGTTATCACAGAAGATGTGATCGCTCAGGTTGAGGAGTGTAACGATCTTGCACCACTTCACAATCCAGCAAACATCATCGGAATCAGAGCATGTCAGGCACTTATGCCAAATGTACCAATGGTTGGTGTATTCGATACGGCATTCCATCAGACAATGCCTGAGAAAGCATATCTCTATGGACTTCCATATGAATACTATGACAAATATAAAGTAAGAAGATATGGCTTCCACGGAACTAGCCACAGCTTCGTATCAAAAGAAACAGCAAATTATCTTGGACTTGATCTTGACAACTCAAAGATCATTGTGGCACACCTTGGAAATGGAGCGTCTATCAGCGCTGTATTAAACGGTAAATGTGTAGATACATCAATGGGACTTACACCACTTGAGGGACTTGTAATGGGAACACGTTCTGGTGATATCGATCCTTCAATT
Organism: bacterium; assembly: GCA_963641405.1. Lineage (GTDB taxonomy): Bacteria > Bacillota > Clostridia > Lachnospirales > Lachnospiraceae > Roseburia. Next base: position 14,865 of record CAVICC010000033.1, read on the forward strand.
ATGGAGTTCATCGCAAAGAAAGAAGACCTTGACATTGAGGGCGTTATGAATGTACTCAATAAGAAATCAGGTGTTGCAGGAATGTCTGGCGTATCAAGTGATTTCCGTGATCTTGAGGCTGCTTATGGTGAAGGCAATGAGCGTGCAATCGCAGCAGTAGAGGTATTCTGTTACAGAGTAGCAAAATATATCGGATCATATGTGGCTGCAATGAACGGAGTAGATGCTATCGCATTTACAGCTGGAATCGGTGAGAATACATCATTCGTAAGAGGAAAGATCCTTGCATATCTTGGATATCTTGGAATCAAGATCGACCATGTAAGAAATGACAAAGCACGCGGTATTGAGTCTCTTATCTCAACAGCAGATTCAAACGTAAAGGTATGTGTTATCCCTACAAATGAGGAACTTGCAATTTGCCGTGAGACAGTAAAACTTGTTGGTTAGTCGTTAAAAGTTGTGGATAAAACCAAAAATTTTGTTGACAAACCACATTGCTATATGTATAATTGGTTAGGTGTGAATAGGAGAGAACTATGATTGATATTTCAACCATTGTAAAATCTATTAATAAGGAGACAATATTTGATGTAGTCCTTGGGCTTTCATCTTTTGAGTCACGATTAGGAGATTATCCTATTCTAAAAAAGCAGCCGATATCACTTCGAGTCGCTAATCAGGAGAATGCAGCAGTGCATATTACCGGAACAGTTGATATAGATGTATCGATACCGTGCGGCAGATGTTTGGAAGAAGTTCCAACAAACATACATTTCGACATTGACAAGACTTTTAAGATATCAGACGGAGCACTCGTTGATGAAGAGATGGAGGAAACTGACTACCTGATTGGGTTTGAACTCGATGTAGATAAACTTGTCTACGCCGAAATTCTGGTGAACTGGCCAATGAGAGTTCTGTGCAAAGACGATTGCAAAGGCATTTGTAAAGTCTGCGGGATGAACTTGAATAAAGGCACCTGCAATTGCGATAGTTTTGTACCGGATCCAAGAATGGCAGCGTTCCAGGATATATTTAACAAGTTTAAGGAGGTGTAAACAAATGTCAATTTGTCCAAAGAATAAATCTTCTAAGGGAAGAAGAGATAAGAGAAGAGCAAACTGGAAAATGTCTGCTCCTACTTTAGTAAAATGCAGCAAATGTGGAGAGCTTATGATGCCACACAGAGTTTGCAAGAACTGCGGATCATACAACAAAAAAGAGATCATCGCTCAGGACTAATACTAAGTAGAATAAGATGAAATCAAGGGATTGAACCATATGTTCAATCCCTTATTTTAGAATTATATAAATTTACAAAGAAGGAAAATAAGATGAATATAGATGAGTTAGTAGAAGTAAATGAATGCCCATTATGTGGTGGTGGCGGAATCCTTGAGGAGGATTGTGGTAGTTCATATTATGTCACATGCCTTGATTGTGGATGTCATTCAGTAAATATAGGTTTTAGATTCGAGGAAGAGAGACTTGACGCAGCAAGACGTACGGCAGAACTGTGGAACTGTGGCAAAGTTATCTCGATGAGTCCTGGAGAATAATAATTTAATAAAGGTGTAGATTGTGGGATCAGGCTAGGCTTGATCCTTTTTTAGTTGTGTGCATCATATCGTGTCAGCCTTTTAGCTATTGATTTCTATTTCCACATATAGTATATTTCTAAGTAGACGAATAGATGCTACCGCTGATATATCGGATGGTGGCATATAGGAGGAATATAATGCAAGATTTAACAAAAGTCGCTGTCGATGCAATGGGCGGTGATAATGCACCCGAAGAGGTAGTAAAGGGTGCAGTAAATGCAGTAAATGAAAGAAACGATATCAAAGTATTTCTTGTAGGTCAGCGGGAGCCGGTAGTGGCAGAGCTGGAGAAATATTCATATCCAAAGGAGAATATTGAGATAGTTGATGCACCTGAGATTATCGAGATGGCTGAGCCACCGGTTGTGGCTATCAGACGCAAACGCCAGTCATCGATCGTAGTCGGCATGAATATGGTTAAGAATAAGGAAGCTGATGCTTTCGTATCTGCTGGAAGTTCTGGCGCCGTGCTTGTTGGCGGACAGGTAATAGTAGGCAGGATAAAGGGTATACAAAGACCACCGCTTGCACCACTTATCCCAACAGAGACAGGGGTATCGCTACTCATAGATTGTGGCGCAAATGTGGATGCCAGGGCAGAGCATTTGGTACAGTTTGCTAAGATGGGGTCCATATACATGGAACATGTCGTAGGCATCAAAAATCCAAAGGTTGCAATCGTAAACATCGGAGCGGAGGAGGAAAAGGGCAATGCACTTGTAAAAGAGACTATGCCGCTTCTTTGTGATTGTGACGATATCAATTTTGTTGGTAGTATCGAGGCGAGAGATATACCAAGAGGCGATGCTGATGTCATTGTATGCGAGGCCTTTACAGGCAATGTCATACTAAAACTATATGAGGGACTTAGCTCCACACTTATTGGAGTCATAAAAAAGGGCCTTATGAGTACACTAAAGAGTAAAATAGGTGCGGCACTTGCGTTGCCAGCGCTTAAGAAAACGCTTAAATCATTTGATGCTACAGAGTATGGCGGAGCACCACTTCTAGGCCTTAACGGACTGGTTGTAAAGACTCATGGCAGCTCCAAAGCAAAAGAGATCACTAACTCCATTTTCCAGTGTGTCACATTCAAGGAAAATGCGATTAATGATAAAATAAAAGAGTATATCAAGAATGATAAAAATAATGAAAATCAGGAAGATTAAACTTGGAATGAGAGGTAAAAATTATGGAATTCGAGAAAATTAGAGACATTATCGTAGAGGTACTTAATGTGGACGAAAACGAGGTAACAATGGAGTCAACTTTCATTGATGATCTCGGAGCAGATTCACTGGATGTATTCCAGATCATCATGGGACTTGAGGAGGAATTCGATATCGAGATCCCTAATGAGGCGGCTGAGAAGATTGTGACAGTAGGAGATGCTGTAGAGCAGATCAAGGCTGCAATGAACGCTTAATTAATTAAAGAGGCTAAATGGAGGAAAAGCCCTTTTTACGGGGCTTTTCCTTGTTATTATGATATAAGAATTTCGGTATGGAAAATTATGTTGAAAGTTTCCATATCGCATAATGTCTATATGGATATATTATACATGGAGGAAATCATGGCAGATATCAATGAATTTCAAAATAAAATAGGTTATACGTTTAAGAACAGACACCTTCTTGAGCAGGCTCTTACTCACAGTTCATATGCCAATGAAAAGCACATGAAGAAACATTCAGATAATGAGCGCCTTGAGTTTTTAGGTGATGCGGTGCTTGAGATTGTATCAAGTGAGTTTTTGTTTATCAATTATCCACAAAAGCCTGAGGGTGAGCTTACCAAGCTTCGTGCCAGCATAGTTTGTGAGCCGACTCTTGCACTTTGTACTAAGCCGCTTGAGCTTGGAAAATACTTGCGCCTTGGCAAAGGGGAGGATCATACAGGCGGTAGAAATAGAAAATCCATTCTCTCAGACGCACTCGAGGCAGTTATAGGTGCCATTTATCTAGATGGTGGTTTTACTAATGCAAAAGAGTTTGTGCTCAAATTTATCATGACAGATATTGAGAACAAACAGCTCTTTTACGATAGCAAGACTATCCTTCAGGAACTTATTCAGGGCAGACATGAGCAGCTTTCCTATGAACTTATAGACGAGTCGGGACCGGATCATGACAAGCAGTTTACTGTTGCGGTAAGTGTCGATGATGTACAGATCAGTGTCGGAACAGGACATACCAAAAAAGCGGCAGAGCAGCAGGCTGCATACCAGGCACTTTTAGTGTTCAAAAACAGGGAGTAATTTAATGTATCTTAAGAGTTTGGAAGTACAGGGGTTTAAATCTTTCGCTAATAAGATTGTCTTTGATTTTCATAATGGAATCACAGGCATAGTCGGACCAAACGGCAGTGGAAAGAGTAATGTCGGAGACGCGGTCAGATGGGTGCTCGGTGAGCAGAGCGCAAAGCAGCTCCGTGGAGCTTCAATGCAGGATGTTATTTTTGCAGGAACAGAGAACAGAAAGCCATTAAGCTACGCGTATGTGGCCATAACGCTTGACAATTCTGACCATAAGCTTGCAATCGACTTTGAGGAAGTTACTGTTGCAAGGAGAGTATACAGATCAGGAGAGAGTGAGTATCTGATCAATGGCAATCCGTGTCGACTGAAAGAGGTTTCAGAGCTTTTTTACGATACCGGTATCGGTAAAGAGGGATATTCCATTATCGGACAGGGACAGATAGACCGTATATTAAGTGGCAAACCTGAGGAGAGGCGTGAGCTTTTTGATGAGGCAGCAGGAATAGTTAAGTTTAAAAAGAGAAAAATAACTACTCAAAAAAAGCTTGATAGTGAGCGGGAAAATCTTGTGCGTGTAAGCGACATACTTTCCGAGCTTGAGCGTCAGGTTGGACCGCTCCAGAGACAGTCTGAAAAGGCTCATACATATCTTAAAAAGAGAGAGGAGCTTAAGGCATATGATGTCAACATGTTTCTCTTAGAATCTGATCACATAGGCACGCAGCTTAAAGAGACAGAGGAAAAATACAATATTGCGGACGAACAGCTAAAGGAGACAAATGCTACCTACGAAAGGATAAAGACAGAGTATGAGAAGCTTGCAGCGGACATGCAGCAGATGGATGAGCAGATAGAGTCACTCCGTGAAAATATCACAAGTACTTCGTCCACAAGGCAAAAACTAGAGAGCCAGATACAGATTCTAAAAGAACAGATACACACTGCACAGATGACTGATGAGCATCTTTCATCACGACTTTCATCGATAGAACAAGAAAAATCTGAGCGCATCAAAAGCCGTGCTGAGTATGATTCTAAAAAAGAGAAACTTGATTCTGATATTGCCCGTATCACGTTAGAAGAACAGAATGCCAGAGAAAGTTATGAGGCTATACAATCAGAGATTAACCGGTGCAACGAGGGCATAGAAAAAGGCAAGAATGAACTTATCGCACTTTTGCAGGAGCGCGGTACTATCCAGTCGAAACAGCAGCGTTTTGATACTATGATTGAGCAGATCAATATTCGAAAAGCAGAGCTTACAAAGCGCCTTCTCGACAGAAAAACTAAGGAGTCTGGGTTTGATGACATACTTGCCGAGGCAACAGCACAGCTTGAGCGCATAAATGACGAGATAGATGAGTTAAAGACAAAAGAGAGCGCACTTACTGAAAAGTCACGCGACTGGAGAAATAAATCAAAAGAAAATTCAAGACTTATGGAGGAAGCACAGACGCAGTATCACAAGAGTGTTTCACGACTTGAGTCTCTTCGGAATATCGCAGAGCGATATGATGGATATGGCAACAGCATAAAAAAAGTTATGGAGCAGAAAGCATCAAATCCCGGACTTTTAGGTGTTGTTTCAGATCTTATTCAGGTAGATAAGAAGTACGAGATTGCAATAGAGACTGCTTTAAGTGGAAATATACAAAATATCGTCACTGAGGATGAGGCAACTGCCAAGAAAATGATAGGTTTCTTAAAGACAAATCATTTTGGACGTGCTACGTTCCTTCCACTTACCAGTGTAAGGGCAAACCGCAATCCTAAAAATGAGGCTGCACTTGGCGAAAAAGGTGTACTTGGCATAGCAAACAAGCTGGTCAAATGCGATCCTAAGTTTGATGAGGTGGTTGCATATCTTCTTGGCAGAGTCATAGTTGTTGATACTATCGACAATGCAATTGCTCTTGCAAAGAAAAATCATTATTCACTCCATATTGTAACGGTTGAGGGCGAGTATCTTGCACCGGGAGGTTCCATGTCTGGTGGAGCTTTTAGAAATTCATCTAATCTTTTGGCCAGAAACCGTGAGATAGAAGAACTTGAAAAGCGTGTGGATGATGCGAAGAATAAGCTTAAAGAACTTCGTGCAAGAAAAGAAGATATCGCTACAGCAATAGCTTTGGGAGAGGAAGATATAGCAGCGCACAAGACACTTCTGCAGGAAAAATATATCGCTCAAAATACTGCACAGATAAACGTAGACAGGGCAAAATTGCAAAAGAAAGAGAGCGAGAATGTCTATGAGGATCTGCGTGTGGAGAATGCAGAAATCGAACAGCAGATTTCAGAGATAAATCAGGGCAAGAAAGATATTGCAAGAAAGCTTGAGGAGTCAAAACTTCGTGAGGAAGAAATTACACAGGAAAATAATAATTTTACAAAGATACTTGAGAAACAGAACATGCTCGAGCAGGATGCGTCAAAGAAAGTATCAGATATATCTTTAGAACTTGCTAATATTACAAAGACAGCAGAGTTTGTTATAGAAAATATCAATCGTATCAATGCCGAAATAGAGAAATTCGATGCCGAAAAGAAGGATCTTGTCGAAAATGCTGCAAATGCAAAAGATGATATCGAAAAGAAACAGGCCGACATCGAGTCAATCACACAGACTATTTTAGCTTCACAGGACAGTAATACAAAGCTTGATGAAAAGCTTAAAGAAAGCCTGGAGAAGAAAGAACAGATGTCTGAGGATTATAGGGGATTTTTCCAAAAACAGGAAGAAATCTCAAAGCGTCAGGCTGATCTTGATAAAGAGATTTTCCGCCTTAACAGCCAGAGAGAAAAATTAAAAGAGGCAGATGAGAACCAGATCAACTATATGTGGGAGGAATATGAGCTTACTCCGCATGCCGCATTGGAGCTAAAAAATGATGCATATGATGATCTGCCATCACTCAAAAAACTTATCGCAGGCATAAAGGATGAAATCCGAAAGCTTGGTGATGTAAATGTAAATTCTATCGAGGAATATAAAGAAATATCCAAACGATATGAGTTTTTAAAAGGACAACATGACGATCTCGTACAGGCTGAAAAGACTCTTGTTGGCATCATAGAAGAGCTTGACAGTGGAATGCGAAAACAGTTTACTGAGAAATTTGCTGAGATACAAAGAGAATTTGACAAGACGTTCAAGCAGCTTTTTGGAGGTGGACATGGTTCACTTGAGCTGGTTGAAGATGAAGACATATTAGAGTGTGGTATAAGGATCATAGCACAGCCGCCTGGAAAGAAATTGCAGAATATGATGCAAATGTCCGGTGGTGAGAAGGCACTTACAGCCATAGCACTGTTATTTGCCATTCAGGCATTAAAGCCTTCACCATTCTGTCTGCTTGACGAGATAGAGGCCGCGCTAGACGATTCTAACGTATCGCGTTATGCGAATTACCTTAACAAACTTACAAAGAATACACAGTTTATTGTTATTACACATAGACGAGGCACCATGGCGGCAGCAGACAGACTTTATGGTATCACCATGCAGGAAAAAGGTGTTTCCACACTCGTTTCCGTAAATTTGATAGAAAACGATTTGAGTGAGTAAATTGTTTTATTCTAGAAAAAAGTGAATTGGTCTATTACATTATATAACAGAAAGGATATAAGCATATGGAAGAAAAAGAAAAAAAGCCAGGATTTTTTAAGAGACTCGTATCAGGTCTTACAAAAACAAGAGACAACATCGTATCCGGCATTGACTCACTTTTTAGTGGTTTTTCGCACATAGATGATGATTTCTATGAGGAGCTTGAAGAGATACTTATCATGGGAGATCTCGGAGTAAGGGCCACAGAGAGCATTATCGAAGATCTGCAGCGAAAGGTCAAAGAACAGCATATAAAAGAGCCGGCTGACTGCAAGGAACTTTTGATTGAAAGTATCAAAGAGCAGATGAAAGTTGAGGATACGGCATATCGTTTTGAAAACGAGAAATCGGTGGTGCTAGTGATCGGCGTAAACGGAGTCGGAAAGACCACTACAGTTGGAAAGCTTGCCGGAAAACTTAAAGATCAGGGCAAGAAAGTAGTAATCGCTGGAGCCGATACTTTCAGAGCAGCAGCAGGAGACCAATTAAGAGAGTGGGCAAATCGTGCTGGGGTTGACATGATAGGAGGTGCGGAAGGCGCAGACCCTGGATCTGTAGTATATGATGCGACACAGGCTGCCAAAGCAAGAAACGCAGACGTACTTCTGGTCGATACAGCCGGAAGACTTCACAATAAGAAAAACCTCATGAATGAGCTTGGCAAGATCAACAAGATCTTAGAGAATGAATATCCTGATGCATACAGAGAGACACTAGTAGTGCTTGATGCCACAACAGGTCAGAACGCGCTCGTTCAGGCAAAAGAATTTTCTGACGTTGCAAAAATATCAGGTATAGTGCTTACTAAGATGGACGGAACAGCCAAAGGTGGTATCGCAGTGGCAATCCAGTCGGAGCTATCTGTACCGGTTAAGTATATCGGTGTCGGTGAAACTATAGACGATCTTCAGAAATTCGATTCTGATGAGTTCGTAAACGCTCTTTTTGATACAAAATCAGAAGAAGACAGTTGAATGCTTGACAAAAAGGAGTATATTTATACTATATAATTATCAGACAGAAAGGAAGTAGCAACATGCTTACATTAGACAAGTTTGAGGAAGCAAGCAAAAAAGTAAAAGAGGTTACTCTTGAGACGAAGCTTGTATACAGTGATTATCTTAGTGAACAGACAGGAAATAAAGTATATTTAAAACCTGAAAATATGCAGTTTACAGGAGCATATAAAGTAAGAGGAGCATATTACAAAATCAGCACGCTCACAGATGAGGAGAGAGCAAAGGGACTTATCACAGCTTCTGCAGGAAACCATGCACAGGGAGTGGCTTACGCAGCAAAATGCTATGGCTGCAAGGCTGTCATCGTTATGCCAACCACTACACCACTTATCAAGGTAAACCGTACAAAGAGCTACGGAGCAGAGGTAGTGCTTTACGGGGACGTATATGATGAGGCATGCGCAAAAGCTTATGAGCTTGCAGAAAAAGAGGGATATACATTTATCCATCCATTTGATGATCTTGCTGTTGCAACAGGGCAGGGAACTATCGCAATGGAGATATTTAAGGAGCTTCCGCTCGTTGAATACATTCTCGTGCCTATCGGCGGTGGCGGACTTGCAACAGGAGTTTCCACACTTGCCAAGCTGTTAAATCCAAAGATCAAAGTAATAGGAGTGGAGCCTGCCGGGGCAAACTGCATGCAGGAATCATTTAAAAACGGCAAGGTAACAACTCTTCCTACGGTAAATACAATCGCAGATGGTACAGCAGTAAAGACACCGGGAACAAATATTTTTCCATATATCCGCAAGAATCTTGATGATATCATCACAGTTGAGGATGACGAGCTCATCGTAGCATTCCTTGATATGGTAGAAAATCACAAGATGGTAGTGGAAAATTCAGGACTTCTTACAGTTGCAGCATTAAAGCATCTTGGAGTAAAGGACAAGAGAGTTGTATCTATACTAAGCGGTGGAAATATGGACGTTATCACCATGTCATCAGTTGTGCAGCAGGGACTTATCTTCAGAGACAGAATCTTTACAGTATCAGTGCTTCTTCCTGACAAGCCAGGCGAGCTTGCTAAAGTATCTCAGACTCTTGCAGATGTACAGGGCAATGTAATAAAGCTTGAGCACAACCAGTTTGTAACAACAAACAGAAGTGCTGCGGTTGAACTCCGTATCACTGTAGAAAGCTTTGGAACAGATCACAAGAAGCAGATCATCGATGCACTCGAGAAAAAAGGTTACAAGCCAAGAATTGTGCGCACAATGATCTAGTGGGACAGCAGAAAATCCTTAAAAGCAGTATACTTTCAAAAAAATATAAACTATCAAGTGTTTTTCCTTGACACCTCGGACACTATGTGTTATTCTACCATAGGTTCGAGGAAAAAAGAGGATTACTTGATATGGAAGAAAAACTTGAACAGGCATATTTATATGATTTTTATGGCGAGCTTTTGAATGAGCATCAGCGTCAGATATATGAGGATTTTGTTTTCAATGATCTCTCGCTCGGTGAGATAGCCGGTGAGGAGGGGATTTCCCGTCAGGGGGTTGCCGATATGATCAAGCGATGCAATAAAAAGCTTGAGAGCTTTGAGGATAAGCTTCACCTCGTGGCAAAGTTCGTATCTATCAGGGATGATATAAAGCGTATCCATGCACTGACAGCCGATTTTAAAGAATCACATAATGAGCTATTAATGAATGAAATCGAATCTATTTCGAATCAGATATTAGAGGAGCTGTAATATGGCATTTGACAGTTTATCAGAAAAACTGCAGAACGTTTTCAAAAATCTCCGCAGCAAGGGAAAACTTACTGAGGATGATGTAAAGGCTGCTCTTAAGGAAGTTAAGATGGCACTCCTTGAGGCCGATGTTAACTTCAGGATTGTTAAGCAATTCACCAAGAGTGTTCAGGAGAGAGCAATCGGACAGGATGTCATGAATGGTCTTAATCCAGGACAGATGGTCATCAAGATCGTAAACGAAGAGATGATAAAGCTCATGGGATCTGAGACTACTGAGATTGCTTTTAGACCGGGCAAGGAACTTACTGTTATCATGATGGTAGGTCTTCAGGGAGCCGGTAAGACAACCACCACAGCAAAGATTGCGGGCAAGCTCAAATCAAAAGGCAAGAAGTCACTGCTTGTAGCATGTGATGTATATCGTCCGGCTGCCATAGAGCAGTTAAAGATCAATGGAGAGAAACAGGGTGTTGAGGTTTTCTCGATGGGAGACAAAAACGAACCTGCGGATATTGCAAAAGCAGCAATAGAGCATGCCAGAAAAAATGATTTCAATGTTGTTATCATTGATACTGCCGGACGACTTCACATAGATGAGGATATGATGGCAGAGCTTATTGAGATAAAAGAAGCTACAGATGTTTTCCAGACACTTCTTGTGGTTGATGCCATGACAGGTCAGGATGCTGTAAATGTAGCAAGTACCTTTGATGAAAAGATAGGAATTGACGGGGTTATCATCACAAAGCTTGATGGTGACACCAGAGGTGGTGCGGCACTTTCAATCAGAGCCGTGACTGGAAAACCAATCCTCTACGCAGGAATGGGCGAGAAGTTGTCAGATCTCGAGCAGTTTTACCCGGAGCGTATGGCTTCAAGAATCCTTGGTATGGGTGATGTGCTTTCAATGATTGAAAAGGCACAGGAAAACATCGACGAGGAACAGGCTAAAAAGCTTGAAGAGAAAATGCGCAAGAATGAGTTTGACTTTGAGATGTATCTTGATTCGATGAGTCAGATGAAGAAGATGGGCGGTCTTTCAAGCATCATGGGTATGATGCCGGGAATGGGACTTGGCAATGGAAAGATGCCGGATATAGACACCGATCAGGCTGAAAAAGGTATGGCACGCACAGAGGCTATCATCTATTCCATGACCCCTGAGGAGAGACGCAATCCAAAGCTTCTAAACCCTAGCCGCAAAGCGCGTATCGCAAGAGGCGCAGGTGTGGACATTTCAGAGGTTAACAGACTTGTAAAGCAATTTGAGCAGACCAAGAAGCTCATGAAGCAGATGCCGGGTATGATGGGCGGCAAAAAAGGACGTCGTGGAGGCGGACTTGGCGGAATGTTCAAAGGACTTCCGTTCTAAGATATTTTTGTTAACAAAAGTATTTTTATTTACTTTTGATATAAATTAATAAAACCTATGAGGAGGTGAAACACAATGGCAGTAAAGATCAGATTAAGAAGAATGGGACAGAAGAAAGCTCCTTTCTATAGAATCGTAGTTGCAGACTCTAGATCACCAAGAGACGGAAGATGCATCGAGGAGATCGGAACATACGATCCAACTAAGGATCCTAGCGAGTATCATGTAAATGAGGAATTAGCTAAGAAATGGTTATCAAACGGCGCACAGCCAACTGAGACAGTAGCTAGAATCTTCAAGAGTGCTGGTATCGAGAAATAGGATAAAGAGGTGGCGTAATGAAAGAATTAGTTGAAGTAATTGCAAAATCTTTAGTTGATTATCCGGATGAGGTTAATGTAACTGAGACCGAAAACGAGAAAGCAATTGTTTTGGAATTACGTGTTGCACAGTCTGACATGGGCAAAGTGATCGGCAAACAGGGACGTATTGCTAAGGCTATCCGTTCAGTTGTAAAAGCCGCAGCCTCTAAAGAAGACAAAAAGGTTATTGTTGAGATAGTACAGTAACATCAGGGCATCTCGAAAGAGATGCCTTTTGTATACCATAAACTTTACGTAACTGTACAGTTTTATATTTTTGGGAGACAAGATGGAAGAATTATTACAGGTAGGTGTGATCACTAGCACACATGGTATTCGTGGAGGAGTAAAAGTATTTCCAACCACAGATGATGCAAGTCGTTTTAAAAAGCTAAAAAATGTGATCTTAGATAATGGTAAAGAACACAGAGAGCTGGAAATAACTTCTGTTAAATTTTTTAAGAATCAGGTAATCCTTAAATTTAAGGGCATTGATGACATAAATGACGTAGAAAAATACAAAAAGGCACCTCTTTTTGTAACAAGAGAAAATGCAGTCCCACTCGGTGAAAATGAGTATTTTGTTGCAGATTTGATTGGTCTTAATGTGACCTCTGATGAGGGAGAGGAGCTTGGAGTAGTAGATGATGTGCTCCAGACGGGGGCCAATGATGTTTATATTATAAAGAAAAAAGGTACAGAGGATTTGCTCCTTCCAGCAATAAAGGACTGTATACTTGACGTTGATATAGAGGCAGGAACTATGAAGGTGCATGTGCTTGCGGGTTTGCGTTAATATATTAACTCAAACTTCCCACACGTTAGTTTGGTGTGGTGCCGCCTGAAGTATGGGTTGCGTGGTTGCCAGTAGCAGAACTCGCTTTGTTTGCTAATTTGTTGGCATCGGTTTTGGGCTCTTATTATTATTTATGTTCAACTGGCAAAATGTACACAAACTTCGAGCCCAAAATCGACGCCTAACAAA
>CAVICC010000034.1:0-1981 GCA_963641405.1 bacterium
TGGAATCCAACTTAGAAACAACGATTTTTCTGTCTTAATTTATGGGTTCATTATAGATTATGCAATTGTTCCCATAGTCCTAAATAATCTAAGGTGTTTCTATTCCTTAACCAATTAGAAATTACGCCAGCGGCATCTTCTGAGTTTTTGTATTTTGCAATATCTGTTAAACTTATATATGCTGATTCATCTGCAATATTCCCAATTATTCCTATTTCTACTCCGTTTGCATTAAGTGTTGATGTTGGCGCCATTATTTCTCTCCTTTTTCTTAATATTATTTTTCTTTAATCGACATAATCTTTCGTAATATTCCACTTTCCATTCCTTAAAATATTCTCTTAACTATAAATGATGATTATTTTTAAACACAATATCAAATATCTCATCCAGCCTCACATCATAGCTGCATGTCTCTGCCACCTTCCCATAGCCATTGTCTGCTATCTGCTGTCTTTCTGCCTCATGTGTCAGATAGTATCTGCATTTATTTACCAGATCTTCCTGCGATTCATACAGCACTACATCCTCACCCGGCACAAATATATCATAGAAATCCTCCTGATAGTTTGACATAAGAAAGCCTCCCGCTCCACATATATCCATGCCTCTTAATGGTATACCTGACTTTATGCTTCGCAGTGTGAGGTTCAGATTTATCCTTGAGTTTCTGAATATATACGGCATAGCATTATAATAATCTATTGCTCCTGCATTATGTATATGCTGTAAATTCGGTGTCTCATTATGTGTATACAGGTTTATCCTGTACTGTGTTCCAAATTCTTTTTCGAGCAGTTCTAGTGTTTCCGTTCTCTCATCACTTGCCATCTGGCGCGCAAGGAAGTAATCGGCATACATATACTGCACTGTTTCCACGCCATCCTTGTTTGTTCCAAGCGGGCACACCCTTTGCATATCCGATATTATCTTCTCATTTTGCAGCATTTCCTGAAGGAAATAATAGCCATATACTTTTCTCTGTGCCTTCATTATCGATTCCAGATATCCTCTGGTGTAATCTGATATTCCGTCCAGTTTCTTAAAGAGGTTATGCTTTTCATTATACATAGCTCCCACAAACGATATGTCACATGATTGTGTTTTCCGCATCTGTTCGGCTATCTGCGCATTCTTATCATCTTTGCTGTCAAGCATCCGCTTCATACGGTCGATGTTTACCGCCAGTGGCGCATAGTATACTGTATCTATACCGGCATTTTTGAGTTCCAGATACTGTGTCTTGTCGAATATAAACACATAATTGCACGGATTGATCAGTGTGTATGAATACAGCATTACGTGAGGGCTGTCGTATACCCATGCGATATATGGCAGATTAACCTTTTTACAGTTATTGGATATCACTACACTATAATTGAATGTGAATACACAGTCGAATGGCTTGCCATCAATGCCCTCTTCATATACTTTTTCAAATATGCTGCCAAATTCCGGGCTTACGCGCTCTTTGATCAATTCTGACTCTATGGATTTGTATCTATGTCCTTTTTTAGTTAGGATTTCTTTTACGTCTTCTATTCCGAAGTTGTAGTATTCGAATATTAGTATGTTCATTTTATCTTTAATTTACAAATTAACCTTTATTTTTACTTGTATTTTTTTTAATTTTTGTTATAATATCTGTGTAAGAACATATATTAAAAGTACAAGGTATATGAACTTTTTGGATGGTTTCTTTTTTAGGAAATCTGAACGAAAGGGATTGTACCTTCTTTTAATTTATACCATACTTTTCATAATCATATAACGCTATCAGTTTTCTAAATAATGATTTATGCTTCTGGTATTGATCAGTTCCATAATATTTCTTTATATAATCTCCCAGTTCTTCAGCCGGAATATTTGCAGCCCATTTTTTAATATTTGCCACCTGCTTTGGTATATGATTAGGAAAGCTGTCTTCTATATCGTATATATGAAAAAACTCTTGCGAATTTTTTATATAATTTTTCAGATC
>CAVICC010000034.1:1991-27653 GCA_963641405.1 bacterium
CGATGTAGGTCTTATATTAGGATCACTGTATCCTTTTATTATATTATAATTATCCGGTATGTCTGCCACTGTCAAATTCAGTTTATTTAAATACTTGTAAACCGGCAAAATAGTAGCTCCTGACCTGCTCCTTATATTTTTAAATGTATCGTTTATCAATTTTATATTTACCAAATACGGCTTATTATCATATAAAACATCCTCTAATATATCGTCAATATCAAACTGACTGAATCCTATATGTGTTACTGTATCCTGCTTTCCAAAATATATAGCAACCTTATCATCATCTATATCAGGACTGTTAACATCTCCAAAAATAACATTATTCTGTACTTCTGCCGAATAAACGTAATTACATACCATATTCTGTAATTTTCTTGCGATTTTTACCGGCATTGAATTTCGAATCATTGCCAGACTTTTATATAATTCGCCATAATCATCTATTACAAACTCCTGTATTGAAATTGAATTTCTTCCCCACGATAATGTATTCGTGTTATAACTTTCATCCTTTCCAAAAGCTGGTGAGATAAAGAGGAAATTATCTTTTACCATTCTCAATTGCTCATCATTAAGGCATTCTGCAATTTCCATTAAGATGTTCCTTATGTTAACATCTCCCATACCATATCCAACAAATATTATTGGGTGCTCGATAAAAATAGTCATTAATTTCGCAGATAAATATTTTAATTTGTCATCAAATTTTTTATAGTCATTTTGTGTGAGTATAATACTCTCCGGATTCTTGCAATCGCCATGTATCTTAAAAATCTCAAATATGCTAAACATATTAGATGCTAACAAATTATCCTGTCCAACCATAACAGAAAAGTCTTTAAATATGTTTTCTAGTATACCATCATAGTTTGTAGTTATTACACCGGCAATCTTATTCTGATTTTGAATCAAATATTTTACTTCATCATATTCCGGTCTATCAATATCCAATTTCAATTCTTTTGTCTGTTTTGCTATTAAGTACTTAAACGGATTGTAGTGCTTTTCTATTATCTCATTATTCTCCTGTGTGTCAAAAATCTTTTCATCATACCCGGCTTCTGAATAATACTTTTCATTAAAGGTCTTTTCGATTTCTGTTGCTAGAAGCGGATTCACGTAATATTTACGATCATCCTCATTTATTTGTAATTTATCATATGATATTTCATTTTCTATCTTCTGTTTCATCTTCTCATATTCTCTGTCACTATCTCCAAGCCCCGCCATCTTCCAGATATTTTTCAAAAGAGTGTCCCAGCTAGGCGCATTAGAGTATCTCATAGATATCCCTGTACCTACAAATAAATATGGCAGTTGGGAAAATGATGATATTTTCCTTTCCAATTCTCTTTTTACATATTCATCCATAACAAAATCCCTCCCTAATCTATATTTTCTATTTTTTATTATCCATAAACTGCGGATCCACATATCCGGTCTTTGTCATAGTCCTATAATATTTGCTCACCACATTAGCACCCTTACGCACCTCTCTGGTCTGCTTTTTTATAGCATTGAATTTTTTCATCATGAGGTCTTTATTGCGGGCTTCCTGGCTCTGAATCTGCATGCTCTTGTCTGTGATACTGCGAATGTGATCCTGCATTATACGTATTTCCTCTTTGTGAGCTTCCTTATTGCCGTCCAGTTCCTCTTTCATCCTCTCAAACAGCTTTTCAAAGCCACTGTCAAGTTTATCAAGCTGATCTATAAGCTCTGATTTTGCCTCAACTACTTCATCGAAATCGTCCGGCGTAAGCTCCGGATCTTCGAGTTGATTCTTCTGAATTGTGTCGAGTTCTATTATTCTGTCGAGTACTTTTTCCTTTTTTTCAAGGCTTTGTATCATTATTGCTATGTATGTCTGGTCCATGGTGTTCCCCCATTTCTTTCACCTTTTGATCCTTTAATCATCATATTAAAACAGGTTACTGTAATCTTATTATACAGTAACCTGTTATTAGTTTCTATAATTTTGTCGAACTACAAGTGATCTTTATTTACATCTACGATGCATTTATCTTAGTTCCATTGCATGTGATACGCATTACTTCTTTCCACGCATCTCTCATGGTTCGCAGATGCTCAAGTACTTCATCAAGAATGGCATTGTCCTTTTTGATGTTTGCCTCCACAAGTCTTTGCATGAGATATTTGTATACATTGTCGAAGTCTTTTGCCACAGGATACTTGTGATTGAGTGTTACCTGAAATTCCTCGATGATTGCCTCTACCTTTTTGATGTTGGTGTGAGCTTTCTGTATGTCGTTTTTTTCTATTGCCATCTCTGCTATATTGCAGAATTTGATAGCAGCCTCATAGAGCATGAGTGTGAGCTCCGCTGGTGATGCTGTCTGGACTTTGCTGTTTGCGTATGCTGCGTATCCTTGTTGTTGTAACATTTGTTACCCTCCCTGGTATCATACATTGTGTTCTAATATCACATTCGTATTTGTTTTTTATGAATGGACCCTTTAATCAGTTATGAGAAATAGCTGCTGAGTGAGCTCTGCGTACTGTTGAGCTTGGTAAGTGAGCTCTCCATGTTCGAGAATTTGTTGTAGTAATATTCCTCTTTATCTGATATCTTGGTCTCCCACTCTTTTATCAGTGTCGTGTATTGTGTGTACTCGGTCGACATCTGCTTGTCATTGTAGATAGTGAATGCGGAGCTGAGTGATGTCGCTGACATCTTGTTACCTATCGCTGTATATAACTTAGCTGATATCTGCTGCATGAATGACATTACTGAGTCCGGGTCATTTGCTATGGCTGTCAGGAGTTTGTCTGAGTTTCCAGATGTGTTGCTATCATCCTCGTCGCCATCAATATGGTATGCATTTTGCTCATTGTCTGCTGCATTGAGGTATCCAAGGGTGTGGATTCCAAAGCTTGAGAATGAATATTTCTTACCATTTATCTCAATCGCTGATGACATTGCATTCTGCATTGCAGACATGACTCCACTGAGTGTAGTGTCATTCTTGAGAAGCGAATCCTTGATCTTTGTCTCCCACTTCTCTATCTCTGAATCTGACATTTCCTCTTTTTCATCGTCTGTCAGCGGTTCATAACTGCCTGCTGATTCTGCGTTGTAGAGTTTTGTCATCTCGTTGATGATGTTGTTGTACTCTGTGAGGAAATCCTTTATCTTGTCATATATTCCCTGTGTGTCTGTGCTTGTTGTAATGCTTATCTCGTCATCGTCGGCTGTCTTTGCCAGTGCAGTGATGGTAAGTCCGTTTATATTGAATGTGTTGCTTGATCCGGTGTATTCTACTCCGTTTAACTCTATTGTGGCATCCTGTCCGTCTATTTTACTTGCTTTTGTATTGTACTGGGCTGTTGAATAGAGCTCGTGTGCAGCATTTACAGTCTTTACAAAGCTCTCAAGTGCGCTCTTATACTCGTCAGATGTCTGATCTGTGATTGAAGCGAGATCTTTTACGAGGCTGTTGTCTTCCACAGTCTGCTGTGCAGTCTCTATTTCGCTTGCGAGATTTGCTACTATTGTGGCATAACCAGCGCTTGTAGAGCTTGTATCTGTGGTGCTATCCGTTGAAGTATTTCCGGCAACCAGTGCAGCCACGCCTTCTTTTCCACCGTCTTCATATGCACTATGTATGGCAGCTGTAAGCTTTGCGATCGTATAGTCGTCACTCTCTGATAATACGCTGTCTGTAGTGGACTCAAATGAAGTCACTGTCGAAAGATTTGATGTATATGTCGAGAGCTTGTCTGCATCAATATTGGTTGTGATGTCTGTATACGCGTCTGTGGCTGATTCTGTATTCGAAAGCGTATCTGCCGCAGATTTATACTCAGCAGACTCGGCTATGCTTATGCCATTTGTCGAATCATCCGACTCGCCAGCTGCATAGTATTTGCCATCATCACGTTTTGTGTATACAACCTTGCTATTTGTTTCGGTGTATGTCC
This sequence comes from bacterium, assembly GCA_963641405.1. Lineage (GTDB taxonomy): Bacteria > Bacillota > Clostridia > Lachnospirales > Lachnospiraceae > Roseburia. The sequence continues at coordinate 5,940 of CAVICC010000034.1, forward strand.
CATCCTCATTCTTTGTGAATTCAACTTCTTTTGTCTCATCACCTTCAGTGATCTTTGCTGTATATTTTGTTGTTTCCTCTACAGTGTGGTATGTGGTCTTTTTTGTGAGGCTGTCAGTGTCCCCTGAGTACTTGCCACCTGAACCATCTACATTTACATAGTTACCATCGGAATCTTTCTTGTAGGTTGTATTTGTGCTGCTGTCAACGTATGTCTCTTCGGCTGATATATATTTTCCATCGGCTGATTTGTATACGGTATTTCCAGCTGTATCTGTTACTGATGTCTTGCTGTATGTGGTGTAGCTTCCGTCCTCATTCTTTGATATCACGGCTGAGCTTCTTCCTGTGCCAAGCTTTGCGAGAGTTTCCAATTTTGCTGTGTCAATTTCTGCACCGCTGGCTGTTTTGGTTTCTGAAAGTGATGAGTAGAAATCCTGCACGTCAGAATATGCTGTGCTGTATGAGATTGCATTTAACAGGTTCGTGCTCTGAGCATTGCATTTGGCTACAGTTGATGAAGCATCGTTGTATGCCTTTACCGCTGCCTCCACCTTTGCCTGAGTAGATGTCGTGCTGTCTGTCCCATCGCCATAGAGACTTTCGTATTTTGCATAAGGATTTACTCTGCTTCCGTCAGATGAAGCACCTATAGCTATTCCAAGCTTGTAGAGCGCGGACGCACCATTGCTGTCTGCTCCAGTCAATGTGAAGTCGTTGTCTACTCCGGTATCCTTTGAGCTTATGTAAAAACGCTTGTAGGTGGTGTCATAACTGGCATTTAAGCCTGCCTCCTTCAGCTTTTTTTCCACATCCGACATTGTAGATGTAGAACTGATAGTAATGGTTTTTGTGCTGTCCCCAACTGTCACGTTGATATTGGCATCCCCACCTGTGTAGCCAAGCTGAGCCAGTGTGGTGCCCGAACTTGATGCATTGATCTGTTCACCTGTCAGATATCCGGCTTTTGCGGTATCTTTGACCTTGAGTGACTGTGTGCCGTTCGGTGCAGATGATGACGCTGTGACTGTAGCCTTTGTACTATCTGATACAGTGGTCTTTTTGAGGCTGTACGCACTTGAAAATCGAAGGCTTGATATGTTGCTGTAAAGACTGTATACCTTTGTATTCAGAGATTTCCAGGCATCCTGTTTCCAGCTTAGCTTTGTCTGTGCTTTTTCGTATTTTTCTTTTCTGCTGGTATAGCTCGACACAAGCGCTGTTACGATCGAATCCGTATCCAGACCTGACGTCATTCCCGATAATCTGATTGCCATGTCTATCTCCTTTCATCTACCATGATTCCCGCCATCTCCCATACTTTTGCGATCATATCAAGGGTTTTCTCCGGTGGAAACTCTTTGATTACTTCTTTTGTCTTTTTGTCTATTATCTTAATTGTCACACGATTTGTCTTCTCGTGGATACCAAATACTGCTTCTGACTGGTCGCCCGCAACACTATTGTTGATATCATTTACTGCCTTTCGTATCTGGGCATTTTTGTCCATCTGCTGCTGTGCCTGAGCCTGTGACTGATTCCCTGCATCACCTGATGATTCGCCGCTAGTCTCTTTTGTGTTCATCGCCTGTACTGCTTTTGCGATGTTCTCAGATACTGCCTTGTTGTCCTCGCTCGACACTTCTGTCCTTGCCTGTGTCTGCTCTTTTGTCTGTGCAGTTGACGAACTTCCCTGATATGCCATACCTGCGCCCTTTATTGCTTCTATTGCCATTTGTTACACCTCCGTGTGAATCGCTGTTGCAATTGAATCATTTTCGTTTTCATTTATGTGAGTTCGCACTTTATGAAGTAAAAACTCACGCTTTCTATGTTGTATATCGGCTGATTTTTGACATACTTTATATTTATGGTACAAAAATCCCCTATTGCCAAATATTCGGTACATTTATATTTTCTTATATTATCATGGCTTCAATGCCGTTATCGGCACCACATACACACCATCCGGTCGTTTATATGCTATATTTGTCATACCACATATCACACAAAGGACTTTAGGAGGATTATCTCCCTCTTGCTCCATTATTGTTTTCAGCTTGAGTAGTTCCTTAGATGCTGCATCCACCTGATTTGCTCCCAGTTTTATTTCAAACGCACCCCATGTTCCATCCGGAAACTCAACTATTGCATCTGCTTCGTTTCCTTTTTCATCTCTAAAATGAAACAAACTTGCCTTATTATATTCTGCATATATTTTGAGATCATGCTCACACAAACTCTCAAATATAAACCCAAATGTATTTAAATCATTTAAGAGCATTTTAGGTGTTGCACCAAGTGCCGCAACCGCAAGAGACGGATCTATAAAATGTCTTTTTGCAGCCTTTAATATTCTTCTTGATGATCGTAAGTTTGTGCTAAATGCCGGTTGATCATCCAATATAAATAAACGATTAAATATATCCAGATAATCCGAAATAGTTTCTTTCCCTATCACTATTTCATCCTTTGAGCCAATGTCTCTTCGAATAGTACTGTTGCTTACAAGTGTACTCTCATTTCGAGCCAGCGAATGTAGTAATGACCATACTTTTCTCGAATCTCGCTTCACACCATCCACACTATACATATCATCATCTACTACTGTTTTCAAATATTCTTTTGCCAAATTACCACAAGTTTTTTCCGGTGTCGTGATATTTCCCGGCCATCCACCTCTAACTGCAAAGTATATTAATTTATCCAATGAAACTCCGCCTGTTATTACAGGATTCACTTTATCATCAAATATATCTTTCAAAGAAACAGCTCCTGTAGAATCTCCTGTCTCGTACAAAGACATAGTGTTCATACGAATTTTGCCTATTCTGGCAGTTCCACTATGCAAGATGCCCTTATGGTTGGGTGTTGCCGATCCTGTCAGTATATATTTTCCCTTATTGCTGTCCTTATCCACCTCAAATCTTACAGCATCCCATAATGGTGGTACCTCCTGCCATTCATCTATCAGACGAGGCAATTCACCTTTGAGTACCAGATCCGGGCTTATTTGTGCCATTGTCCTGGTCTGAAAGTTATTTTCGGGATTGCCTATAAACGCTGCGCTGTTTGCACGACCTCTAGCCATCCATGTTTTTCCACAATATTTCGGACCTTCTATACATACAGCTCCAAAAGTTTCTAAATATTCATCAAATTTTGTTTCTGATAATCTCTTCTTATACCCTTCCGGTGTCAGCATAATTTACCGCCTTTCTACATAATCATATTATCTCTACTTCTACCAAGATTATACCTTGATTTTACTGGTCAAGTCAATCCTACCCGACCATTTTCGCTGTTTTTATCCGACCATTTTCGCTGTTTTTATCCGACCATTTTCGCCGTTTTCTCCGAATACTACCATTGATTTTGTTTTAAATTATTAATAATTATTATAAAATACGCCAGAACTCACATTTGCAAGTTCTGGCGCATTTTTATCCAAACAAATCCTTCAGTGCCTCTGCACTCTCGACTCCGGCAGATTTCTTATTCTCCTGCTGGATCTGATCGTACACCTCTTTACGGTAGATTGGTACCTCTTTTGGTGCATTTACACCGATCTTTATCTGATCGCCCCTGATCTCGAGGATTGTGATTTCGATGTTATTGTTTACGATGAGGGATTCTCCCTTTTTTCTTGTAAGAGCCAGCATTTTATTCACCCGCCCTTTCTTTATTTCCCTTTATGATGTCGTATATAGGGAAATGCACTTTGAAATCATCCTCAACTATGATCTGTGCAGCTTTGTTTGTGTCTGTGTTGATTATGATCGGTGCCTTGAGGTTGCACGCGATCTGTGTTATGTCTCTTGGCACATTTACAGTGACAAGTATGTACATATTCTCGTCAGTTAATTCACCGAGTGGTGCAAGTATTTCCTCATTCACGAACGGTTTATAGTCCGGCATGATGATGTCCGGTGTCATTACAGGAAATGCCATATCTCCGTCGTCCATTGACTGAAGCCACATTATTGTGTTTTTTCTGTTTTCTTTCTCTGAATTGTATATTAGTGTGTAATGTGTGAGATCCGGGAATCCGATCATTCCCTTTTCCATTGTGATGATTTTTTCCTGAGGAATGTCAATTTCCCCAAATATTCTTGTGTTTGCCCTCATGGCTGTCCTCCTTCTCGCTCCGCGAGCGTCTGTTTTACTTTACAGATAATCCAGCAATGTCTGCGAATTAGCCTTTGATGCTGCTGTAAGACTTGACTGGTATGCATTGTACATCGCATAGAAATCTATAATGATGTCTGAGATGTCTCTGTCCTCATTTGATGACTTGAGTTCCTCGATAGTATTCTGTTGCTCCTGCACTCGGTTCTGGATGAGTGTGAGGCGGCTCTGTGTACTTCCTGAGTTTGTAAGTGCCAGATTTACCTTGTTCATATGATCATCAAAACGTGTGATGTACTGGCTGTAAGTTTTTTGTAGGTTGTTATCTGCGTAGTCGGCTTCCTGCTTTGCCGCATCAAGATATGTCTGTAGCTTCGCCTGTGATTCCTTATCAGAATACTGTGATTCCTTCATCATATTCTTGATCTGTGTCACTTTATCATTCGCTTTTATCGCGTTCTGCACCACATCTATCAGTTCGTCTACATCTCGCTTGATACCTGTATCCAGGATATCTTTTGCCTGAGTATTGACTGTAATATCCGTGTTTGATGCTACAGTATACTTGATCTCCTGATTACTAAACTTATAATTTATGATCTTTGATGTATCTTTGTAAGCTATATCGCCATTGGCATCGTAAACGATGTTATCGTTGTCGTCGAGTGTGACCGCGTCTGTGATATCCTTGCAGTTGTAGTAATATTCAGGTCTTGCATCGCTTGCGTCAAAGCCTGTCTTTACATATGTAACGGATACTGATGAGTTGTTATCCTTCATGGACGCCGATACGTTTTTACCCAAAATGAACTCACCGCTTTCCTTGATATATGCTATGTCATCATCGCCAAGCTTTGACGGATCAAAATCTGATGTATTTTTATATTTATGAAAATTAGCACTGTTTTCCTGACTGTTGCCATCGATCGTAAGTGTTACATCGTCTGTTGTTCCGCCATATCCGAGTCTGAGACGTTTAAAATCATACTCTTTTACATCTGTAGTGCAATTTGCAGTATTAGCTGATACGGTAGATGGAACTGTCACACCCTCAGTGTAGTATCTTTTTTCTGAGAGATCATCTGCACTAAATTCCTGTGTGATCTCATATGTGCTCTTTGAATCCTTCATGAATGTAAGGTTTGATGAGGTACGGTATCCGGTAAATACTGTTCTGCCGGCATAGTCAGCATTGCCCTCTGTATATACCTGCTCTGAAAGCGCAGTGAGCTGCTTTAATATAGTGTTTCTGTCATCAGATGTAAGTGTATCTGTCGATCCGTTTACGCACTGTGTTCTGATGTCTGTGAGCAGCGATTTCATGTTTTTGAGTGCCGTCTCAGTGACATCCAGCCACGAATTTGCATCCGGTATGTTGTTGTCAACATACTGGTCGATGTGTGTCAAACTTGTCGACAGACGAAGTGATCTGATCGCGATGACCGGATCCTCAGAAGCCTTTGATATCTTTTTCTGGGTGGTCATCTGTGTATTATATTTGTCTACAAGCACCTTGGCTGCATTTATATTAGTCTTGGTGTTGTTTGATATCATATTGTTTGTTATACGCATCCTAGTATGCCTCCGCATTTATGATTAATCAGGAAACACCGGTTTCATCAATGAGTTTCTCCAGCATTTTGTTCATTACCGATATGATCTTTGATGCCATATTATATGCATTCTGATATTTTATAAGGTTGAGTGCTTCCTCATCCTCGTCTACTCCCGATACTGATGTTCTTTGATTTGAGATTGTCTGCTCGAGATTTGAGTAAAGTGTAGTATATGTATCTGCTTTTTCAGTATCAACCGATATGTTCGAAATAATAGTCTCAAGGAATGTCGATGCCTTGTCTCCTCTATAGACCGTAGTATCAGACTGCAGTTTCTTTAACTGATCAACTATATCGCATGAGTCTGTCTTGATATAATCAGTCGCTGTCGCAAATAGTTTTGGATCATTGAAAACATCCGTGTTTACTGAAAAATTCTGTGCCGTCATTCTGTAATAAGTGTTGGATTCACTTGTTATAGTGGCAGTCTGCCCGTCCTCGAGCTTGCTGTAACCGGCTGACTCTGAGAAATCGTATACTTTTCCGGCAGATGTTACTCCCTCAAAAAATGTAGGTGGTGTATCACCGTTTAAGTTCTGTCCCTGACTTTCAATGTTATTGAACAGCTCTGCAAAGTTTCTGACAAACTCATTAAGCTGTGTCATATAATACGGTATTCCCTTTGCATTAATTCCCGAACCTGCATTGAGTGAATAGCCTTCCTCGACTGCCTTATCAGGATTGGCAACTGCTTTTTCCTCATTAAGCCTGAAAGTCATCGATGTTATGTTGCCTTCTGAATCGACCTGTGCTTCCCAGCTATCATAACGGTATGTAACGTTGTTTACAGTAATCCTGCCGTCTGTTGCCGGAAGATTTAATGCTTTTATATTTTCGATCGATGTATTTTCAATAGTTAACGAATACGAATCTGCCGCAGTGATTTTGCCCTTTAAATTCTCAAGATTGTCTCCGTCACGCATCTCAAAGAGTGCCTTGAGACTGCCTCCTGATGTTCCGGCCATGGCAGAAAACTCCATTTTTGTGTCTGCCCAGTAGATCTTGTAAAGATCGTCATTATCTGTCTGATTATTTTTTTTATTGGATGATTCGCAGACTAGTTTGCGGTAATCCTTGCCCTCTACAACTTTTTCACCATTGATATAAAGTGAAAAGTTTGTGCCACCGAGGTTGTCTCCATTTGTATTCTGGATTTCTGTCTCGTTATAACTAACATTTACTATTTTTGAAAGACTATCTATAAGATTTGCCCTCTCATCGCGAAGAGAACTGGCCTCCACGCCTGTTCCGGTCTCTATCTGGTTTATCTCTTTATTGAGCAGGGATATTTTCTCGGTTGTTGAATTGATCTCATCTACTCTGCTCTTTATCTCCTCATTACAGTCATCCTGAAGCTTTGAGAGATTATCATGCATCTGATTAAAATACGTGCAAAGACTCTGTGCACTGCTTATAAACTGATTACGAACTGTAAGATCTGACGGCTTACTGCGCAATGTATCCAAATCTGTAAACATTGTCGAAAATACGCTCGAAAAACCTTTTACAGAGGCGCCATCATCCTTGAAATAATTCTGTATCTGTTCCATATAATAAAGCTTCTGCTCATATCTGCCGTAACAGGAGTTGTTTTCCCAGTATTTATTGTCGTAATACTGGTCTCTTTCCTGCTTTATCGAGGTAACTGTGACGCCTGTGCCAAGGCTTCCATAACGAGCTGTCACATTTATCGCGTCTTTTGCCTGAAGGCTGGCTGTTTGTCTGGTATATCCTGTTGTCTTGACATTTGCAATATTATTTGCAGTTGTATTTATTGCTACCTGAAACGAGCTGAGTGCGCTCGATCCTATATTCAGTCCGAAAAATGTTGATGCCATACATCCACCTCCTAGATCAATCCGACAATCAGTTCTGTCATTTCGCTTATTACCGTAATAAAGCGGCTCGATGCATTGTATGCAGACTGATATTTGATCATATTTGTAAGTTCCTCGTCACTCGATACTCCTGTTATCTGACTGCGCTGGTTGTCAATTGCAGTTGCAGTGGATGTAAGTGTGTCTGACGATGATTCGTAGACACTTCCCGATGTGCCAAGCCTTGATATTATTTTGTCATAGTATCCCTCAAAATTGCATTTTGAGCTGTCATTTGGATTAAGATAAAGCGATTCTTTTGTCCATGCATTTGTGAGTTTTTCAGCCTGACTATAATCAGCCGATCCATCCTGTTTATATGAAGGCATCAGTGTTACCTGCTCCACAAGCTTAGAATTCACTGATACATTTCCAAGCTTATACCAGGATGATCTGTTTGCACTGGTTTCCTCGTTGTATACATAAAATGTCTTGCCATCTATCGTAGTCTCGGTGTATCTGTCATATCCTTCTCTTGTAAAAAGCTCCTGTGGCGGCAGTTTGCCATCTGCTCCAACCGAACAGTTTTCGGTGTCAAGCACTGTATATGTAGTGCCGTCATCCGCTGTATAAGTGGTATTTGGACAGAAGATATCATTCATTGCAATCATTATCTGTCTGGCAAGATATGAAATCTCTGCTTGTGTCTCCATGACTACGTTGTCCTCAACTTTGCTGTAATTCTCCTCTGTCATGAAATCATATGTGCCATACTCTGATCCTCTTGATACAATAAGTCCTTTTAAGCTTCCTATATCATTGTTGAGGCTTGTTGAAATCTCTGTGGTCTGTGTACTTCCGACCTTCTGCGCCAGTGCCGATGGTAGTGTCACATCATTAAAAAGAGGCATATAGCTTTCTTCGGTGGTTACATGAGGCCAGTAAGGGGTGTAAAACCCTGTTCCTTTTTCCTCCGTAAGCCCAATATGGTTGCACCTGTTGTCCTGCACAAACTGTGTTCCTTCGACTTTGACATTTACAAAGCCTGTTGAGTCCTCTTCTGCTTCTATTTTTACGTAACCTGACAGCTCGTCGAGGAGATTATCCCTCTCATCACGTGCCGTCATAGCAGTTTCAACTCCACCGGCTTCTGTCTTCTGGATCTCGAGATTTAAAGCATATATGCGGTCACCTATCTCGTTGATCCTGTCGACCTGTTCTTTAATTTGCATATTTATATTAGACTGGTATTTTTGAAGATCAGAATAAACCGTGTTGCATCTGGAGAGGAAAAGCTCACTCTTTTGGATGATAAGGTTCTGATTTGTTGAGTTGGTTGGATCTTTGCCATATTCCTGAAATGCCTGCCACAGATCTGAAATACTTTCCTTGAACTCTGCACCATTCATCTCCTGCATGATGTCCTCCACATATGATGTGGTATTGTACATCTCTGTGTAAAATGACTTTCGTCCATTCTCCTGTCTATACGATTTGTCTAAGAAAATATCCCTGACATGGGCTACATCCGATATGGATACTCCAAGTCCGCTCTGCTGGATATTGGTGCCTGCTGTCGGGTTATTTCTGGTGATGTAATGTTTATCTGAAAATCTTACCTGCTGGCGTACATAGCCTACTGTATTGGCATTTGCCAGATTGTTTGCTGTTGTATTGAGAGCATTCTGCGAATTTTTAAGTCCGGAACCTCCTACATAAAAACTTCCGAATCCGTTTGCCATTGCCAAGTTCCTCCGGTTGATGTCATTGTGCTGCTTTTACAGCTAACTATTTTACTGTTTCGCATCAAAACCGCTGCTGCCAAGGATATCTCCTGTACTATAAGCATTTTTGTTATAGTTGGCAGTCTCCGGTGCCTGTCGCATACTTTTAAACAATGTAATGTCAAACTCCGCAAGTTCCATCGCCTGAGCAAGTAATTGTGAGTTTAGATCGTTGATCTTTGCTAATTCTGAAGCGGCATCGAGTAGATTGTCCCTTGCCGCTATAAGCTTTTCCTGAATATCCGGCTGCGTGCCGAGATATCCGATCAGTTTTGTGACTGTCATTTTGTCTTCGTCATCTGACTTGCCAAGTACATTGGCAATATCACCGAGTAACGAAACCTGCTTATTGCTCATCACAAGAAGATCGTCACCTGCATGCTGCTCGATATCTGTCATCCTCTCAAGCTCCGGAATATCTGCGTCTATGATGACCTGACGCTTTTTCTCTCCTAACTGTGCAAGTGATCTGTATATTTTTTCTTCCTCATTGAGCACACCAATAAGCTCTTCTACTAAACTAGCCACATTAAAATCCTCATTCTTCTACTTGTTGTAATTCTCTAACAGTTTGCTGGCGAAATCCTCTCCGCTGACCTTGTACTGTCCAGAGTCTATCATGTTCTTAAGTTGAGCGACTTTATCTTCCCTGATATCCGAAGCTTCTGATACTGCTTTTTTCGCAATCTGGTAATCCTTACCGGCCTGCGAGATTGATACCTGATCTGATGCCTGTGTGGTACTCTGTGCCTTGTATGTTTTGTTTATTTTTGTTGTTCCATACAACTGGGCTATCTGATTATATGCATCTATACGCATAACAGCATCTCCTTTCTTCATTAGTTTATTTCTTCCCTGAAACTTTTTAACTTTGCTTTTCTGTCATATTTATCGGACGTTTCTCCAATTACTTTAGAGGGGTGGTGAATTTCTTTGAGAGAATTTCGGAAAACTTCCGCGGTTTAAGTTCGAGTTAAGGAAATGATCCTCAAATATTTGCCGCACCATTTCTGACATATATAGAATTTTTTTCAAATTTCTAGTTTTAATTGTAACAACCAATTTCTTACTTTCTATATATATCAGAATAGATTGTTGGTAATTTCTTCCAATTATAGAATTTATATAATTAATCATTTGATTTTATTGGAGGCTTTACTATGAATACTAATGATAAGATAGGCGATGTTCTGAAATACTACCGCAGGCTTAATAAACTAAGTGTTGTTGAGGTGGCGGATATGCTTGCTGATTACGATATTCACGTAAAACCAAAGACTATTTATGGGTGGGAAAGTAATCAGAATCCTCCTTCTGCTGACAAATTTCTTGTTCTCTGTTCTATCTACAAAATTCCCGATATAAATTCTTCATTTTTAAAGAAAAAAAGTGGTAAAAGTATCAAACTCAGCAAAGATGAAAGCCTTTTACTCAGGCAGTATCGTGAAATGCCCGATATGCAGCCTGCTGTTCGAAGAATTCTTGATATGCCAGAGCCAGATGATAAATCCTCGTTCCAACCTAATGTAGCAGAAGATAGAGATTCATTTCACAGATAGACTGTGATCTGTTTCGGTCACACTTTACTCCTGTATTCCAGTGAGAATTGTGGTAATATGTGTGGATTTTATGCCCTCTGTGACTGTCTGGAGCAGTATGCGGTATGTATCCTCGACAAGTTCGCAGTCGGATGGCTCTATTCCCAGCTCTTGCGCTTTTTGCAGGATAAATTTTACTTTGTCATCGTCATGTAGGACTGCATATATTTCGTCAAACATTCCCGGATAAAAGCGATCTATAAACTTGCGCTTTGCGGCTGTCTCTATCTGTGTGCCACTTGTTGTGAGCACATAAAGTTTTGCGCCCATGGCTTTTGCTTTGAGGGCATACTCTTTTACCGGCATGACCGGGCGACACCATCTGTAGGTGTCTTCTTTCTGCTCTTTGCAATAGGCTGCCCACTGTGCATCAGACATTCCTATCTGAAATTTTCCATTCACTTTGTAGCATGGACTGCTCAATGTTCCATCCACATCTATAAAAATTGCTTTCATGTTATATTTCCCCTTAATGTTTTTAAATTAAAAAATCAGCTATACTATTTTCATAGTATAGCTGATTTTTATTATAAATACAATTCATACTGATTTATATCAGTGTCCCTCCTCTGCCCAGAGTTTCTCTGCGCATGGTCTCCATGCCTCGGCATATTCCTTGCACTTATCGCATAGGTGCTCTGCGCTCTCCGGCGACTGGAGATCTGTTGATTTTGCTCCGGTCTCTTTTACGAGGCGCTGCAGTATCTCAGGATTTTCGAGCATTGGACATGGTCTGTAATGGTTCTCGTTAAACGGCTGGTTGTCATGATAAGCCATAAACAACGGCTGTTTTAAGATCTCGAGCATGCTGTGTGTACGGATATTGGCTCCAGAGTAATGGATAAATACACATGGCTCCGCATCTCCGTTTGCGTTGATGTGGAAGTAGTTTCTTCCTCCTGCGATGCATCCGCCTACGAACTCACCATCATTCTGGAAATCCATTGTGAAAATTCCTTTTCCATGTGACATGTTTCTGATCTCACGGACACGATCCTTGATGTAAAGTCTCTGCTCAGGATTTGGTAAAAGCTCAACTGATGCATCATTTCCTACAGGCATATAGTGGAAGTAGAGTGCGTAACGACAGCCTTTTTCTACCATAAGATCAACGAACTCATCGCTTGTTACAGTCTTGTAGTTGCTTGACGTATAGCAGATTGATGTGCCGAATACAAGTCCATTTTCTTTAAGAAGATCCATTGCGTGCATTACTTTCTGGAATACACCGGTTCCTCTACGCAAGTCGTTTACGTCTGAGAAACCTTCAAGGCTGATTGCAAGATAAAGGTTTCCTACCTTTTTCATCTGCTCGCAAAATGCCTCGTCAACGAGTGTTCCGTTTGTAAATGAAAGGAATGCGCAGTCATTGTGTTTTTCGCAGAGTTTTATGACATCTGCTTTTCTAACTAAAGGCTCACCGCCCGTAAACATATAAAGATAAACTCCAAGCTCTTTACCCTGTGTAACTACTTTGTCCATCTCATCAAATGTAAGGTTCAACTTGTTTCCGTATTCTGCTGCCCAGCATCCTGTACAATGAAGATTGCATGCGCTGGTCGGATCCATGAGGATAAGCCATGGCACGTTACAGCCGTATTTTTCACGATTTTTGTGGATTGTTTTTGTGCCATAAACAAATGCTTCAAATCCAAGGTTGAGTGCTATTGTCTTTAATACATGAGGGTCTATCTCATCGATCAGGCGGTGCATGTATTTATTGAGTGTGCAGTCTTTATCGCAGATCATCTCACGCGCTTTGTCGTAGTTTAAGTCGATTTTCTCATCACCCATGAATTTCTGCCACAGGTCGATGAGTTTTACTACTTCTTCCTCTGGATTCTTACAAAGTCCTTTTACGATGTTGTCACATATTTTTGATGCAGCCAGTCTTGCTGCTGAATGTCCTAAATTTCCCATTCACGGTTCCTCCTTATTGTTTCAACGGTATTTCTCACGACAAACAAATTCAGTATTCCATCAAGCATCAGATTAATTCCTATTACTCTAACAAGCATGTCCATAGTCTCACGCGACATTACTAATAATAGTACGCCAACTATTGCGGTAAGAAGTGCCATGATGAGTATAAGTTTCCAACGCTCGATTCCAAATTTTTTTGCCTCGATTGCTGTCTGTATCTTGAGAGCAGCATCTATCAATATGCATATGCCTATGACTGTTGGTATTGTATACATAATATACTCGGTTTTAGCCACAATTATAATGCCAAGTACAATAAGTACAATGCCCAGCGCCAGATCAAACTGGAACGCCAACTGAAATAAATCTTTTGCAAAGTAACCGGCCAGTTTTGTCATTCCATAGCAGATCAGGATCACGCCACTTATTTTACACATGGTCAGAAATCCCAGCCTCGGCCAGAGTAACAACACTGCCCCGACTACAATCAGGCATATCGTCATGAACGTATATGCATTTTTTACCCGGGTCAATGTATGCATAAAGTATCTCCCTCCTTTTAATTTAGCATTCTAACGCTCCTTTGATATATTTAAAATAGACAATAAAATAAGAGTGCCCAAAATTCAGACACTCTTTTAAATCTGTTGGAATTTATATCATCGATGCAATTTCTACTCATGAGTTCGTGCTTGAACACTCGATCATATCGTAGATTGTCACTTCAAACGCTTCTGATATCCGCCTTATCATATCTTTATTGTATCTCTTCATGCCTTTCTCAATCCACCTTATCGTGCTGCCAACTATAGCATTGGCATAAAAATATGTGATAAAATTGATTTCCGTCTCATCTAAATCATATCCCTGTGCTTTTTCGATCACAAAACGCCTGACAAGCTCCGCTACAACCACCTCAAGATATCTGCCGAGGACTTTCCCATTTTCTGATGCATAAATGTGCATTACGGCTTCTCTGTTATTTATAAGAAGCGCAGAACATCTGGCATACGCTTCGTAAAAAGTGCCTCCATCTTTGACTTCCTCAAGCACCAGTTTTGCTTCCTCGTCAAAAATCGTTTCAAGCACGTCATATATATCCTTAAAATAATAGTAAAAAGTATTTCTGTTCAGTTCACAGGTCTCACATATATCCTTTACTGTAATCTTGTCCAACGGTGTCGTCTTTAAGATATACATAAATGCTTGCATTATGGCTTTTCTTGTAAACTTTGCCATAGTCCTCACCTCTGCCCTTTGATGCTCTGACATACGAAAAAATGCCAGTTATTAACTCAATGCACACCATTATATCAGATTAAAGCACTTTGTCAAACTTTGCACTAATATCCAAAATCAGCATAATCTTTTGGCATAAATCTATGATATATAATATGACAGCCCTCGTCGTGAAAGCAGTAATAATATGAATCTTTAGGATCATTTAAAAACCTGATATACAGGTCAAACTCTCCATTATCCATATCCTTTATCTCTATATCCTCCGAATGCTTTCTAAAAAGTGAGATTATCTCCTCCATTGTGCAGCCATGCTTTCCGACCAGATCTATAAGCTCTTTTATAAACTCATTGTCTGCGGTATTCTCATGCACATATTCGCTGCCTTCCGGTGGAATCTCTATGCAGAATCGCTCATTTTTTGCAGTTGCACAAATCCTTCCGATCGTATCCATAAAGGACTGCGGCAATCTGTCCGGTGCAAGTGTAGAAAGCATCTCCTGTTCGTTCATATCAGACTCAAAAAAATGATTGAGGGATGACAACGGATAGTAAAGTCTGACTATTTCTTTTCTGTAACCGAGTTTCGCCTGCTGCTCTTTTACTATATCTATTAGGTTGCGCTGTAAACGCACGTAGCCTGTTTTTATGGTATTATCTGTGTTACTCATATTCTTTCCTGCCATTTTTACTATATTATTTAAACTTCCCACATATAGAATGTTGCTGGTGTCGCGTGGGTGCGTGGTGCGCGTCCCCACCCCCAAATAATGTGTGGGAAGTTTAGGAATATTATTCAGGCATACTCACTTTGTCGAGAATTCCTGTCAGGTGTGCGATTGTAACTCCATAATTTGTCATAGGAATATGCTGCTGTCTTGCTCGATCAATCCTTGACAATACATATTTTCTGTTGAACATGCATGCTCCGCATTGGATCACAAGATCATACTGCGAAAGATCCTCCGGGAAATCTGTTCCGCTTGTAATATCCACAGTAAGGCTATCACCGATGCGTTTTTTCAACATTCTAGGAAGTTTTACACGGCCAATATCCTCAGCTAGTGGTGCATGTGTGCAGCACTCGGCTATAAGTACCTTAGATTCAGGTTTAAGTACATCGATAGCTTTCGCGCCCTCTACATAATATGTCAGATCGCCCTTGTATGCAGCAAAAAGTACTGAAAAAGACGTGAGCATACTCTCAGCCGGCTTGTTCTCATATACATATCCAAATACCTGTGAATCTGTCACAATAAGTTTCGGTGGCTTTGAAAGAGCGGCTATTGCTTCAAGCATTCTGTCTGTAGTCGTGCTCATGACCAGACACTTTCTGTCGAGCAATTCCCGGAGCGTCTGTACCTGTGGAAGTATAAGTCTTCCTTTTGGTGCCTGAATATCCTGCGGCATCACAAGAAGTACCAGGTCTGTGTCTTTTACAAGATCACCAAGTATAAATTCCTGTCCATAGTCCTCAGGAAGCAGTCTGGTCAGTGCAGAAATGACTGAGTCTATTCCTTTTCCCTTTAAGGCACTTACTGCTACAACCTCTATTTTGTCTGTGGAAGTCTTCGCATTGCTGTCATTTTTCTTATTACCAACAACAGCTTGATTTTCCTCATATACCCAGCGTCTTGCGGCTTCAATTGCAGTGTCGTCTATTTTCCCAAATGTTTTTTTCTTTTTATTGTTCTCATCATTTTCTGATGCTCCCTTGGCGGCTGCTACAGCTTCTGACGCTTCAGCCGACAGCAGTATCTCATCTATTTTGTTGAGTGCGATCAGTACAGGAGTGTTCTTTTTGGCAAAAAGTGCTATCCATTCTGCCTCATCCTTGAAGGCTTTTTTGAATGGAACGCCTGTTTTTTTAGCTGTAATGACCTCTGCCGTATCCAGAACAACAACAGCGATATCTGTTTTTTCCGCTGCCAGGTGTGTTTTTTCCACTCTTCGTACTCCAAGTTCACTTTCATCATCAAAACCTGCTGTGTCTATGATCACACATGGTCCGAGTGGGTGTATCTCCATCGGCTTGTATACAGGATCTGTTGTCGTTCCTGCAACATCAGCCACGATCGATACTTCCTGCTTGGTTATCGCATTGATAAGTGATGATTTTCCGCTGTTTGTTTTTCCATATATGCCTATATGGAGTCTGTTGCTTGATGGTGTCTCATTCAAATTTCCCATATTGTGCCTCCTTATGATCTCATAAAATAATATATTTCGTAACTGTTCAGTACCTTCACAGTTGCGAGCCGCAAGCGCATTAGAATCAGCTTCGCTGATGGGCGCTTGCTCCTACATAATATACTTTTTCTTACGAAATATGCGGTACCGCATATTTCTGTACTGAATAGTTACTATATTTCAAACTTCCCACACCATTCTATATATGGGAAGTTTGTAATTAGGGTCAGTGAGCAAAATCGCCACGCGATACAACGACCTGATACCCTATACTTTTCATCCTGTTTTCCATGCAGTATCTGCATTCCGCAGCTTCGTCACCAGTGCATATCTTGTTGTCGTAAAGCAGATATTTGCCCCTTACATTGACAGGTGACAAATTCGGCATAACTACATTGGCTCCGGCCTGGATTCCCATTTCCCTGCCTCTTGGATGGATCGTGCCAAGTGCTGTGGTTGCAGGCAAAAGCACTTTCGGCTGTATCAGTCTGATAATTGCCAGAAGTCTGAGTGTCTGTTCAAGCGTGCCGGATGGCTCGTTTGCAAAAGGAGTGTCCTTTTGTGATATGAATGGTCCGATCCCTACCATATGTGGCTGCAATTCTTTTATAAACCGCATATCCTCGTATAGATTCTCTATCGTCTGATATGGGGAGCCAACCATGAATCCGCAGCCGACCTGATAGCCGATCTCTTTTAGATCCCACAGACATCTCTTTCTGTTGGAAAGCGACATATCCTCCGGATGCAGCTTTTTGTAGTGTTTTTCGTTGGCTGTCTCATGCCGAAGCAGATACCTGTCTGCCCCTGCATCAAAGTAACGTTTATAGCTTTCTTTTGACTTTTCACCGATGGAAAGCGTCACTGCACAGTCCGGATATTTTTGCTTTATGGCCAATACCAGCCCACATATACGCTCGTCTGTATAGTATGGATCCTCACCGCCTTGCAGCACAAATGTACGAAAACCGAGTTCATAACCACTGTCACAGCATGATAATATCTGTTCATCAGTAAGCCGGTATCGGTCTGCATTTTTGTTGCTGTGTCTGATGCCACAATACAGGCAGTCATTCTTACAATAATTGGTAAATTCGATCAGACCACGTATGTATACATGATTGCCGTATGTCGACTTAGATATGTCTGCTGCAAGCTTTTTTAAGTATCTGATGGCTTCGTCATCATCTGTATTAAGCAGGATGCGCAGCTCTTCAAGTGTGATATCCTGACGTTTAGCGATGCCATCTATCATGGATTGCAATTCTTTTGTATCTATACTTGTTATATCTGACATTTGTGTTATTCCTTTGTAACTATTCAGTGTCTTATTTAAGCTCATTGTAGCATTGGTTTTATGTTGTAACAATAATTTTGGGATATGTTTTTTGAATTGTGCATGTAGAGTGTTACACCATCTGATTTCAAATACCATGGCTGCAGCTGAACAAAAAAACGCAACATACATCTCGAATTGTCGCACTTGCGTATAAACCTGTAACGACAAACTCGAATTCGCCCCTTACGGGGCTTCTCCGCAGCTTACGCTGCTACAATTCTCGTTTTCCGTTACACCATCTGATTTCAAATACCATGGCTGCAAATAAATTTGCGCCAGTGGTATTTTCATCATATGGATGTTTATACGTAAAAAAAGAACAGCCATCGATCTGCTGTCCTTTAGGAGAAGGTATTTTACTATGGGGATAGTAAAAAATATATAATGTATTGGGGGGTTTTTACAGGCATTATAGTATCATGTAGTGCGCTAAAAGTGTGCACAAACTTGCACAAATTTTAAATTATTTTTTGTGCATTTTTCATAACCACTGCAATATAGCCTGCTGTCGACAGCCTCACAGCCCACTTTTCTGGCTACACTGTCGGCATTCTTTGCATGGAAAGCCTGATCATTACATTAATAATTCTGGTTTTCACCCATATCACCGCTATATTTATCTGCAAGCTGCTCAAATTCTTCTTTCGACTCACGGAAACACTGCATGAGCTTTGGTGAGAAGACACCACACTCGCCCATGAGTATCATATGGTATGCTTTGTCTTTTTGGATGGCATCCTTGTATACACGCTTGCTTACAAGCGCGTCGTATACGTCTGCGATCGATACGATCTGTGCTGCTAGTGGTATGTTCTCCCCGACTAATCCTTCCGGGTAGCCTTTTCCGTCATATCTTTCATGATGATATCGGCAGATATCCCAGCTTGTTTTGGCATATTCTTTGTCCCACGCTCCATCTATCTGCGCAAGGATGTCGCAGCCTTTTATGGTATGCGACTGCATATATTCAAATTCGTCGCGGGTAAGTTTACCCGGCTTTAAGAGTATGCTGTCACGTATCGCGATCTTTCCGACATCATGAAGAGAACTTGCTGCAACAATCACATCTATGCGCTTTGGTGATAGTTTGTACTCCGGATATCTTTCTGCCGCCTTCATTGCAAGTATTCTGGTAAAACCTTTTACACGCTTGATATGCTCACCGCTTTCGAGGTTTCGGTACTCTACTACGGTACCGAGCACGTCTACGATCTTTTCATTGCTTTTTCTGATCTCCTCAGCCTGCAGCTCGAGAATTTTATTCTGACGCTCAAGGTTTTTTGTCTGCATTCTGACTTTTTCCTCGAGATTATTTCTGTACATGAAAAGATCTACGATATTTTCAACACGCTGCTTTACTATGACATTGTCAAATGGCTTTCTGATGAAATCAGACACACCAAGCTTAAGGCATTCTCGCTCTGTCTCGTAGGCGGACTCTGTGCTTATAACAAGCACCGGTGCTTTATCTAAAAGGCCGACATCATTTATATATTTTAGAACATCATAACCGGTCACCTCCGGCATGATAAGGTCAAGCAGTATCGCCATGATCTCATCCTTTGACTCCTTTATAATGTTCATAGCCTGCCTTCCATCGCTGGCCTGGATTATCCTGTACTCATCACCGAGTACAACCGCCAGCATTTCACGGTTTATTTCGGTATCATCAACTATAAGTATCTTGTCTCTCATGTTTTCTCCCCTATATTTACTGTAGACAATTTATTTATCCGATCTGTTCTATGCACAGCTCATGGTCCGGATTGCTGATTATCACGTTGGAAAGCACTCTGCCTTCGAGCCTGTCATCATTTATTGCGACTACTGTGCCCTCGTACATGGTGCCATGTACGATCAGTTTTGAGTTTTTGAGCTTCTTATTTTTCTGCTCAAATTCTTCCAGCTTTTTGTACAGTTTTTTCTGCTCGTTGGTCTTTGTATATACCGCATTTTCGAGCTTCAAAAACATCGGCATCGTATTTCTTACTTCCGGATTGAACCCCTTTTTCATGTCATCAAGTGCATTTTGAAGCATACCAAGCTGTTTGTCAACCTCCCGGATCTCATCCATCCCTTCAAAGCGCTCTGTTTTCTCGGTTCTGCCAAGTGAAATCTGTGTGAAAATATAATTTCTGTTTCCTATATCTACTGCTTCCACCTGCTTTTCTGCGTGCACTACACCACCGCATATCTTGGTATATGATGTTATTTTATCAGTTGCCTTCAGGACACATTTCATAAAATGATTACCTATTATCTCATCAGCATTTATTGTCACATTTTCGAAGAACTTACCCGCAACCATGCCAAGTGCTGAAAATACTGCCTCTCCATTGCCATTTGCCCCGTCACGGACAAATATACTTCCCATGCTCTCAAGAGTGGCTCTCTCAACAAATCCATCTATCGCTATATCGGCTGTAGCGCTTATCTTTACTGCGCCACGCACATCTCCTTTTATGTATATGGAGCCGTTAAATTCGATATTCTCGGAAGCTTCTGTCTGATCGCCCAGCTCAAGTAGCCTGTCCACGATCAGACTGCCATTTCTTAATGATACGCATCCGTCTATCTCTGCAATATATGTTTTATTGTCACCTAAGAGTGTAAATCCCTCACCTTTTAACACCGGCTTGTCTTTGCCCGGGATACCATCATATACTGTGCCGTCTATCATGTAACCATCAGTTCCGGGTTCTGCCGGATGATATATGGCTAATGGCTGTCCCCGGTGGGTTTTTATAAACCATGAGAAATTACCAAAATCAATCTGATTTTTTTCGTTCAACCTGAATTTTTTCTCATTATCTGTCTCGAAAAGGAATTCGTAATATCCATCATTTCCTCTGGTAGGCAGCTTATACTCTGCAATAGTCACAAGCTCATCTCTGTTCCTGCCCTCTGCAAGTGCCTTTACCAGTTCAAGGTCAATTCCACTCCTTATGTTGTTTTTTTCCAAAGACTTTAGTATCTGCTCCTGTGTAATGGCTTTTCCATTGCCTTCTATAAGTGCAAATGCCTTCTTTTTGTCCTCGGTAACGACAACTCTGATCTGTGCTGTTGACACGCTCCTTGCTATCGCCTGCTTTATGTCCGGAATATAGCTGTCATCGGTTCCGATCTTGTCTGCCTGCACCCCCTTTTGGATGGCAGCTTCCTTTTTACTTCTCTCCTTTTCCAGGCGAAGCCTTATCCTTTTCATATCCGAAGCCGGATGCACCATGCTCTTATATGCAGTAACATCCAGCTTGTCCTGCAATCCAAGGCGGATCTCATGCATCTGCTCCCAACTGTACAGTTCCTTGGCATATATTGATACGTCTATACGATTTTCAAGTCCAAGCCTTATCTCACGCATCTGAAGCCAGGAATAGTCAGGATTGGCATATATGCTCACATCCACACCATTTTTCATGCCAAGCCACAATTCTTTTATCGCGACACCTCTGTAGGTTGTGTTGAGATATTTGTCTATATTGCATCCATTATTCAATGCATGTCTTATCTCCGCAAGCTGCTCTGGATCATAACCAGCTTTTATATACGGAAGGATGTTCTGCTTATCTTTTACAGCACTGTGAAGCTCCTTTATAAGCTCAGCGCCAGCTTGTGCAAACTTCTCGAGATGTATATTATCCTCAAGACCCTTTCGGATTTCCCTCATGACATCATATGAGAATTTTTCTTTTGCATAGCACGACACGTCAACACCCGATTCAAGACCCTTTCGGATCTCTTCCATCTGGAACCAGTCATAATTTTTACCGGCATACCAGGATACGTCAAGGTTTTCCTCCAGTCCTAAACGTATCTGCCTCATCTGTATGGCAATATAGTCTTTATTGGTATATTGGGTAACGTCCACACCATGCTCTAATCCCAGCTTTATCTCCTCTAGTTGATATGGTGAGAATCCCTGTTTTTTGTATTCCTCTATATTTTTTTCAAACCCACTCATTCTTCTCTCCCCTGTATGAGCTTATCAAGCCTTCCGGTCAGATCGACCTGGTTATTTATATCTAACGTAACTGTTCAGTACCTTCACAGTTGCGAGCCGCAAGCGCATTAGAATCAGCTT
>CAVICC010000035.1:0-27508 GCA_963641405.1 bacterium
CGTTTTCTTACGAAATATGCGGTACCGCATATTTCTGTACTGAATAGTTACATAATTTCTATATTCACTCCACATCCAAAATTAATGATATTTACGGAGAAATATACTTTGTATAATCATCAGAAGCACATACGATATAATGCCCATCATACATGCAGTGGCAATATATGCCCACGCTGTTGGATACTGGGCCAGTACTATATTTTCTCTTATCTGTCTTCCAACACCGATAATATATTCTGCAAAATACTCACTTACAATGGCCGTCATAATACTTGCCGGTACCGATACCTTAAGTGCAACAAAAATGTATGGCACTGAATTTGGTAACTGTAATTTAACCAATATGGTTCTCTTTTTTGCTGCATATGTTGCCATCAGATCCTTTGCAAATGGTTTTAGTTCAGTAAGACCTCTATAAGCATTTAGACTCATATTTGCGGCTGCAATGAGCATCACAACTAATATCTTAGCCACCATACTTCTAGTACTGGCATCAGTTGAAACATCCTTTGTCCAGTTATTCATTACTGGCGCTAAGGCAACTACCGGAATAGAAGCAAATGCTCCAACTACACTTAATCCACCTTTTCCAACTCTCGGAAATATAGCAGCCAAAATAGCCACTGCATATCCTAATAAACTTCCTAAAAATAATCCGACAATTGCGACTATCATTGTCGCGACTATATTCACCTTGATTTTCCCAAAATTTTCAACAAATATTTTTCCTATTCGGGTAATTAGTGGAAGAGTAAATGTATCTGTTTTAAACCAATGATGTAACACCTGTGTCTGCCACAATGCAACAATGACTATTCCTAGAATAACCGGGAGAATTATCGTAAGTGCCGCCTGTGCCTGTGAGCTTTCTTTCATACGTCGATATAAACTCTTAGGTCTCTTTCTTTTCTGTGCCATACTACTTCACCCCTTCCTTTGCTTCTTTTTTAGCCCTGCGCAAACCTCTCTTTTCTGGTGAAATAAGATTTTCAAGCCATCCCATCAGGCATCCACTGAATATACCGATAAATGCACTGAAAAATACTATTAACCAAAAAACATTTATAGACATCGCATGTTTTAACGACTGTGAAAGCATACATCCAAGGCCACCATCTCCTTGCAGAGTATCAACCAGAATAGATGCTGTAATCGCCATGGGTGCAGCAATTTTTGTTCCAGTAAAAAAATACGGAATTGCTGTCGGAATCAACACTTTAATATAAATCGTTGGCTTTTTTGCTGCGTATGTATACATAAGATCATATTTTTCCTGAGGAACAGATTTAAATCCGGCTAATGTATTTGTTGCAACCGGATAAAAACTCAATATAGCAGCAATGATCACTCGGCTTTTGTTTATATCACCTGTGATAGATAATATGATCGGTGCAAGTCCTAACACAGGTATCAGTTGAATAAGCATCAAATACGGGAAAAACATTTTTTCTATTAACCCAGACAATTTCATAAATAATGCTAATACAAATCCAGATGCTGTTCCCAGCATAAAACCGAGTAAAGCACGTAATATTGTTGCTCTTGCACTTGTCAGTACAACCATTGTTGCAGACATTCCTGCTGATACCTGTCTGGTGGAAAATGCTGCTTCAATAATCTGATAGAGATGCGGAAGAATGTTCTCCGGTGTACGCTTAGTAGCTGCTACTACCATTGCACCTATCTCCCAGGCAACAATGATGATTAAAATCCATAACACGGTTGAAATCCATTTTTTGTCTAAAAGTCTATCTAATTTTTTTTTCATTAAACACTGCCTCCTTCAAAGCTGTTACGCACTTTCAAGACTAGCTCATTAAAGTGTGCTGTTTCTTTCATTTCCAGTGTTCGAGGTCTTGGAAGATCGACATCTACTATGGCTGACAATCTTCCAGGATGAGGAGACAATACACAAATTCTATCTGACAAAAAAACCGCTTCCTGAATATTATGTGTTACAAACACTATTGTTTTGTTTGTCTGCCTCCAGATACGAAGTAAATCCTCATATAGTTTTTCTTTCGTAAATTCATCAAGTGCCGAAAATGGTTCGTCCATCAATAGCATTTCAGGTCGAATAGCAAATGCTCTGGCTATGTTTACACGTTGCTGCATTCCACCAGACAATTGTTTTGGAAAATGATTTGCAAAATCCTTTAATCCAACCATTTCCAGCATGTCATCTGCTCGCTTTGATCTTTCTTCTTTTGACTGGTACATTATTTCCAATGGAAGCTCTACGTTTTTCTTTACAGTCCGCCAGTCAAATAACACCGGCTGTTGAAATACAAAACCAAGTTTTTGCTGTAAACGTAATTCTTTTGGTGTTTGTCCATCTATTTTAATACTTCCGTCAGTTGGTTCCTGTAAATCTGCAATACTTCTAAGCAATGTTGTCTTACCGCAACCAGAAGGTCCAAGTAACGAAATGAACTCTCCCTTGTATATGTCAAGATTGACTCCGGTAAGTGCTTTTACGTCTTTTCCTGAATTATCTTTAAATGTTACATCCAGGTTTTTCACCTGTATCTCAACTTCTCTCTCCTGTAAATCACTCATCTCGTTTCCTCCAGTCTAAAAAATAAAAGAACACGGCAAAAGCGTCTATTCATGGCGCCTTTGCCGTGTTCTTTGTTTTTATATGTTGCATAGTATAGATATATCCAATCTCGATTTCAATACACCACAGCACAATTTAATTTGTGCTGCGGCACATATCATATTTAAATTTACACTTTACTAATGTGAATACACCTTTTTGTATATCTCAATACAATCCTCTTTTGTCACTGTCTTTCTGGTATTTCCGGGACTTCCCGATGCAATAGCATCCTCTGCCATTTTTTCTATAGCAGGCATGAATTCCTCTTCTTTAATGCCATATTCACGCAATGTAGGAATTTCACATATCCTGCAGACCTTTTCTATCTCTTCCAGTAATTTCTCAGCTGCAAGCTGATCTGAATCCTCATCAGAAGCTACACCAATTGCCCTTCCAAGGTCTGCAAAGCGATCATACGCTCCATCCAGAGCAAATCGAAGACACTCTTTCAGCAACATTGCATTACTCATTCCATGAGGCACATGAAACAGAGCGCCAATAGGACGGCTCATACCATGAACTATAGTTACACTTGAATTGTTAATGCATACACCAGCTTCAAAAGCAGCGAGAGACATCTCATTGCGTGCTTTTGCATCATATCCATTCTTGTATGCAACAGGTAAATATTTCATAATTCTTTTTACTGCCGATACTGCATAGACATCTGTAAGAGAAAATGCTTTCTTTGATGTATATGCTTCAACAGCGTGTGTTAATGCATCTAATCCTGTTGCTGCAGTTATGCTTTTCGGCATATCCATTGTAAAATCGGGATCTACAATTGCCAGATCTGGGACAAGGCAATCTCCTTTTAAGAGCATTTTAATATCCTTTTCTAGATCCGTAATTATAGTAAATTTTGTTGCTTCCGATCCAGTGCCTGAAGTTGTTGGAATAGCCACTATTCCTGGCACATTTCCAGTAATCTCTTCTCCATTATAATCTGAGATTTTGCCTTCATTTACAGCCATTGCAGCAATCGCCTTTGCTGCATCAAGCGGACTTCCTCCGCCGATTCCAATAACAAACTGGCAGTCGTCTTTCCTGTATTGCTCAAGACCTTCTTCAATCATTTTATCCGTAGGTTCTCCCGTAATTCCATCAAAAACGCAATACGCAATTTTTGCTGATTCCAAGGTCCTTTTTAGTCTCTCCATCATAGGAGACTTGCCCACATGTTTTCCCGTTACAATAAAGGCTCTACTTCCGTACATCTTTAGATACTGTGCCGAAGAAGAAAGCGCATCTTTTCCAACAAGTACATGTGATGGTATTGCAAAATGTGACATAGTATCACTTCCCTTCTCTTCTGTCTTTTAAATATACTCTTTATCCACGATACCCAGTACCTCATCGAGTTTCTCAAGTTCCTCAAGTAACTGCTCCTCTGTAATGATGAGAGGAGGGCATACAAAGATCATATTCTCATGTGAGTATGTCATGAACTTTCTCTCTTTGAGCATTCCGATAATTTTTGGCATAACTCCGTCAGGATCATAACCATATGAAACCATTGGTTCTTTTGTTTCCTTATCCTTTACAAGCTCCACGCATGAGAAAAGTCCAATATGACGTACATCTCCGACACAGGCATGAGCCTCTTTAAAAGCATCAAGCTTATCAGCTAAAAGCTTGCCAACTTTATTTACGTTCTCGAGAATATTTGCTTTGCTGTAATAGTTTACACATGCAACACCGGCTGCACATGCAAGTGGATGTCCACTATATGTAAGTCCACATGAAAGAAGGTGATCATCAAAATATGATGCAATCTTACTGCTTACAGCAACACCGCCAAGCTGCACATAACCACATGTAACACCTTTTGCAAATGTAACTAAATCTGGCTTTACATCGAAGTTTTCAAAGGCGAACATCTTTCCTGTTCTTCCCCAGCCAGCCATAACTTCATCACAGATCATGACAATTCCAAATTCATCACAGATCTTACGAACTCCAGGTAAATATCCCTTAGGTGGAATGATAATTCCGTTTGATCCTGTGATAGTCTCCATTACGATGGCTGCCACCTGATCCGGTCCCTCATAAATAATCTGCTCACGAAGTTTCGCGAGATAATATTTGGTTGCCTCTTCTTCTGACTCAAACTTGATAGGCTCACGGTAAATATACGGATCAAAGAATTTCACAAATCCCGGAATACCTGGCTCGAGAGGATATCTTCTAGGCTCACCTGTCAGGTTTCCTGCTCCAAATGAAGATCCATGATAACTTCTGTAGCGGCTGAATACTTTCTTTCTTCCTGTATACATTCTCGCTATCTTGATAGCATTTTCGTTTGCGTCAGCTCCTGCATTTGTAAAGAAAACCTTTCCAAATGTATCAGGAAGCAGATCAACGATCATTTTCGCAAGTGTTACTCTTGATTCTGCCGCATATGAAGGTCCTATAAAGCAATATTTATCAACTTGCTCTTTTATAGCATCTCCGATATCTTTATTTCCAAATCCTACGTTCAAATTTACAAGCTGTGAAGACATATCCGTATATCTGTTTCCATCATAGTCGTAAAAATAAATTCCCTCTGCTTTTTCTACCGGGATAGGATTTAATGTAGCCTGTTTGCTCCATGACTGAAGTACATATTTCTTTGAGTTCTCTTTTATTTCCTGTGGTGTCATAATAATTACCTGCCTTTCTTCTTTTTCCGTTTGAACTTGCTGTGATATTGCCTATTATAATCAGACCGAAATGTAAAACAATGAGCCATAACACAAAATAGTTTGTGCTCCGGCACAAATAAAATCAGTTTCTTTTTTTTAGCTTTATGGTATAATGAGCGATATAAATTATTT
This sequence comes from bacterium, assembly GCA_963641405.1. Classification (GTDB taxonomy): domain Bacteria; phylum Bacillota; class Clostridia; order Lachnospirales; family Lachnospiraceae; genus Roseburia. The sequence goes on from CAVICC010000035.1 coordinate 5,425, forward strand.
ATTTTTTAAGGCAATGAAGTCCAACATCTGGGATTCATTGCCTTTTTTAGGAGGTAAAGAAACTATGGCAGTAGAATTACATCGCCTTGTTGAAAAAGTTTCAAATATGGACGTAAATCTGATTGCTGGTAAGGGCGGTTTAAATAATCTTGTCACATGGGTACACATGGTTGAGACAGCAGAAGCATCAAACTTTCTAGATGGTGGCGAAATTGCCTTTACAACAGGTCTCGGACTTGGAAATCAGATCGATCTGTTGGATTTGATCAAACTTATGCAAGAAAAAGAAGTATCCGGTTTAATGGTTAACACTGGTCCGTTTATTGAAAAGATTCCACAAAACGCAATTGACTACTGCAATGAACATGATTTTCCTCTTTTTGTCATCCCCTGGAAAATCCACCTCGCAGAGGTCATGCGCATATTCTGTTTTGCGATCACGAAAGATGAACAGCGAATCCTTGAAACTGCCGCTGCATTCAAGAATGCTATATTTTTCCCAAATCAGGAGGAATTATATTTAGTCCCTTTATCTCAGCGGGGATTTTATACCGAATGGAAATATTCTGTATGTATGATGAGTCTGTCCAGCGACACTACAGATTTTGAGGGACGCCTTGAGAAATTTGCTAACAGTCTCGACACATATGCACAGCACAAATATAAGAACTTTGCTATTTTTTCTAACCACTTAGAATTACTGATAGTTATGGGGAATTATACAGAAGAACAGACTCGCGATTTCGTCTGGGATATCTATTCCCATGCGACGCAGATCATCTCTAAAGGTGAATCTCTCACAGCCGGTTGTGGAAAACTAACCCAGAGTATACGATGCTTGTGGAAAAGTTATAATCAGGCAAGATCCATTCAACGTCTACAAAATAACTCAAAGCAGGATAATCCTGTTATTTTTTATTCGGACATGGGAATATATAAGCTGTTAATGGGAATTGAAGACCGTGAAATAATAGAAGAATACTATGAAAAAACCATTTTACCGCTTATAGAATATGATAATAAAAACGATTCTGATCTTGCGATAGTGCTTCGCTCTTATTTAAGACATAACGGAAGCGTAAAAGAAACTTCTGATGAACTGTTTGTCCATAGAAACACTATAAATTACAAGCTTTCTAAGATTTCAGAAATTCTCGGACTTGATCTTTCACTGCTAAATTCCAGGCTGATTTTAAGCCTAGGATTTATGCTTGAAGATATGATATAATGAACGAAGTGAATTATATCATGCGCGAATGCGCATAGGTATCAGCCGCAGGCATATCATATGCGTAAGCATATGATTTAGTGAGCTAGTCGATAAAAGTCCCCCTGCCTTTAAGCAGGGGGATCATATTCACATCATCTTATATTTGTATAATCCAAAAAGAAACACACACAGCTTGCCTTCCTGGCACCGTCATTTCTATATATATGAGGCTGGTCTGTCTCAAACTTATAGACCTGCCCCTTTTTGATCTGCTGCACATGATCATAACAATCTACTGTCAGCATGCCATCTATGACTGATATGTACTCCCGGGTTTTCTCTCCATGGCTTCCACTTCTATAGACACCGCCTGGTTCGACATCGATACGATATACTTCAACCGACTGCGAATCTTCAAATGGGAAACAGGTCCACACCCTATATTGTGCTTCGATCTCTTTTGTCGGCACAAGAGCCTCAGGTGTGACGATACAGTAGTCCTGTCTTGGTGGATCTATGAGTGTCTGAAACTCTATTCTAAGACCACTTGTGATCTTTCCAAGTACACCGAGTGATGGATTTGCTGTACCTTTCTCTATCTGTGCAAGCATACTCTTGCTGACGCCTGTCTGCTCTGCAACCTGATCCAGGCTCATGCCTTTTGACTGGCGTATCCGTTTTAAATTTTCAGATACATTATGTGACAGATAATCCATACGTATATCTCCGATACTCAATTATTTTTATAGCAACGCAATACCATACATATTTCACCACATTATTGTGTAATTTATTGTGAAAATACAGTCTTACCCGCTATATTTTTTTACAAAGCCTTATGATACAGCATCTCAATATCACTCTGGCGTGATGATCTTGGATTGACTGCAATATTTCCGCTCTTCATGGCATCTACAGCCATAGCCTCTATCTTGCTCTCGATCTCTTCCTTTGTCACTTTGCCTGTCTTGCTTGCATTGTTTATGGCAATTGTCAGGTTTTCAGGAATTCCAATATCATCGCAGAGTTCTCTTATTGCATCAACTAACATCATTGGCTCAAACTCATCCTCAAATGCCGGAATAGGACTGATATCATTGTATATAGTCAGATATTTGCCATGGTCGGCAAGTGCATTGTACTCAGCTATAACCGGGAGTAATACTGCATTGGCAACTCCATGAGGCACATCGAAAAATGCGCTCACAGGGTGGCTCATGGCATGTACATTTCCTAGTCTTGCAAATGAAAATGCTATTCCTGCAAAGAGTGAACCTACCATCATAGCCTCTGCCGCCTCGATATCTGCTCTGTTTGCGACAAATCTGCGGATATTTTTACCTATAAGTGCCATTGCTTTTTCAGCCATTGCATCTGAAAATGGTGATGCAGCTGTTGATATATAAGCCTCCTCAGCATGGATAAATGCATCTATTCCGCAGGCTGCAGCCACGCTCGCAGGAGCTGTTGTGATAAGCTCTGCATCAAGTATAGCATATTTTGGAAGTATCTCATAACTAAATACAGTAAGCTTGTAATCTCTGCTATGATCTGTGATTACCGAAAAAGCGGTTACCTCTGATCCGGTTCCTGCTGTTGTAGGAATTGCAATAAGCGGGATGATCGGTCCCGGAACTTTGTGTGCTCCCTCATACTCTGTAACGCTTCCGCCATATTTTGCTACAACGCCTACTGCTTTTGCAACATCCATCGGTGATCCGCCACCGAATGCCACAATAAAATCAGCTCCAGATTCTTTGAATTTAGCTGTTGCTTTTTCTACTGTTGTGACAGAAGGGTTTGCTTCTATATCTGTAAATGTATCCACTTCTATATCTACAGAAGCCAAATAATCTGCTGCTTTTTTTACAAGTCCCATCTTCTCAAGATGTGGTCCTGAAATGATGAGCGCATGTGCTCCGCCCAGCTTTTTAGCTATCTCAGGCAGCTTTGCAAGACTGCCTTTTCCTACTGTAATGTCCTGTGGAACTGAAAAATTGAATGTTTCCATCTTTCTATGCCGTCCTTTCTATCTCACTTTTGGCATACTTTTCATACGTTTTTAGTATGCCGTAATCACTTTTTTAACTTGCTTTTTTAGCAAGTACACGATCTATTGCTGCATCAATTACTTTATCAAGCTCGATTTCATCAGCCTCAGGCATAAGTGTTGCTGCATCCTCGTCAGAGATGAGCTCAACAAGTATACCAAATGACTCTTTGTATTTCTTTTTACAAAATACGAAGAATACTACTCCGAGTGCGCACCATGCAAGTACAATGCCCCACTCCTGTGCGATAAGTGTTCCGCCACTTCCAGGGATACAATACATAGCTACCATAAATCCTGACATGATAACTGCCATTGTTCCGAAGAATTTGTATGCCGGTACCCTGTATGGTCTTGGCATATCAGGCTCTTTTTTTCTTAATATGATAAATGAAAGTGCAACCATGCAATATGCAAGACAGCATCCGAAGTTTCCTGCATCGCTGATCCATACAAGCATCTTTCTTCCGGCAAATGGTGCGAGCATTGTGAGTGCTCCGATCAGTATAAGAGCATTTATTGGTGTCTTATACTTTGGATGTAATTTGGCAAAAAACTTTGGAATCATATATGATTCAGCCATTGAATACATGGCACGGGAACCACCAAGAAGGAATGAGTTCCATGATGTAACGATTCCGCACATACCACCTACTATGATAACTTTTGCCATTACTTTTGTATTAAAAGCCGCTGCCATAGCGTCTGCTGTTACAAGTCCTGTTGCATTCTCAGAATCTACGATTGCCTGTGGATCCATTACAAGTCCTACTGCCACAATGACAAGTGCGTAGAATATTACAGCAAGTATAACTGATAAAATAAGAATTTTTCCTATTTTCTTTGCTGGTACATTGATTTCCTCTGCTGCCTGTGGGATTACGTCAAATCCGATAAAGTAAAATGGTGATAGTGCTGCAACACCGATGATAGCTTTAAAATTCACACCTGCATTTGTTGTGCTGGCGAAAACCTGTCCATCGAGATTGTCTACTGTTCCGTTTATAACTGATGCGATGATAAGCAGTATTCCGGCTCCACCAATGATACATGTAAGAACTGTCTGCAAAATTGCTGCTGTTTTTGCACCGATTATGTTTATCATCATAATAAGAAATGCTACAACAATTGCTACTGCCAGCCACGATGCATATACATCAAATCCTGCCACCGTATAGAGGTAACCTTTCAAAAAGCCCGGCCACAGATATGTGATGATGGTTGGAAATGCACATGCCTCGAAACATGCTACGCTGACATATCCAAGTACAATCATCCACGTACATATAAATGAACCTGTTGCGCCCATTGCACGATAACTGAATACGTGCTCACCACCACACTGTGGCATTGCTGCTGTAAGCTCTGCGTAAGTCATACCTACGAAGAATATCATGATGCCTCCGAGTACGAAACCAAGTGCGGCACCGATTACTCCACCTTTCTGGATCCAGCCACCGCTTGAGACAACCCAGCCCCAGCCGATCATGGCTCCAAATGCTATTACTAAAATGTCCCAGGAATTCAGGACTTTGTCAAATTCTGATTTTTTCTGTTCCATAACATCTTCCTCCTTACTCTTTCATTACTTTCTTTGCAAGAGTCTCTATGAGTTCTGCTGTTCCGTCAACCCCAAGCAGGCTGCTGTCTATAAGCATATCTCTATTGTGTCTGTCACCTCGGTTGCTTCCGGTCAGTGCCATATGTCTTTTGTGATATCTCTTATCTTTTTCTTTGATAAATAATTTTGCATCATCTTCTGTCATATTGTGGCTTTGCATGACATTTTTGACTCTTACTTCGTCTGGTGAATATATAAAAATCCGTAAGATAGGTTTGTGTTCTTTTAATATGTAATCAGCCGAACGGCCTATGATAACACAGGATTCACGGTCTGATAATTTTCTGATAATAGTTTTCTGAACGTGGATAGCACGCTCCGTAAGATCTGCATATTTGGAAAATGAACCCCTGACATCACCCTCTGCACCTTTTCCTGCAATTGTGATACCTTCCTCTACTTTCTCCATAATATCTGTTGGTATTCCAACTTCCTTAATAATTTCATCTACGGTATCGCGGTCATAAAATTTAATTCCCAGATCCTTTGCAACTTTTTTACCGATCTGATTTCCTTTTGCGCCGTATTCGCATCCTATTGTAATAACAAGATGTGCCATAAGATTTCCCCTTTCTTTTTTAACTAAAGAAGGGCGCACGAACCACGTTCGTGACACCCTTGTCTTTAAATATTTACATATATACTTTTATATTTATGATTGATCATATTATGAGAGTGCTTTAAGTGTATCCTCGAGAATATCAAATGCCTTATCACACTCTTCCTCACTTACGATAAGTGGTGGAACCATACGGATGATATGTGCTCCGATAGCTGTGATGAGCATCTTTCTGTCAAATGCACCATGCTTTACATCTACACCTGAGATTGTATCGTCAAACTCAACACCTACGAGAAGTCCCTGATGTCTTACTTCTTTTACATGTGGGAGTTTCTCAAGCTTAGATGCGAAGTAATCTCCGACTTTCTTTGCATTTCCTGCAAGATCTCTGTCAAGAAGCTCGTTTACCTCTGCAAGTGCGGCTGCACAACATACTGGATGTCCACCAAATGTTGTTCCATGCGAACCTGCTGAGAATGCTTTTGAAACCTCTTCTGTTGCACAGATTGCTCCGATTGGCATTCCACCGCCAAGTCCTTTTGCCATTGATACGATATCTGGTTTGATTCCATAGTTCATGTAGCTCATTACAGAACCTGTTCTACACCATCCTGTCTGAACCTCATCTATAAGGAGAAGCATACCCTTCTCATCACAGAACTCACGGAGTCCTTTCATGAACTCTGGTGTTGCAGGATGTACACCGCCCTCGCCCTGTACTGGCTCGATCATGATAGCGATTGTATTCTCTGTACATGCATCCTTGAAAGCTTTAAGATCATTGAATGGAGCATATGAGAAACCGTATGTCATTGGTCCGAAACCTACCTGACATCCGTTTCCAGGCTGACCTGTTGCTGACATTGCACCAAATGTTCTTCCATGGAAACCATCCTTTGCAGTTACAATGTGATATCTGTTTGGACCATATTTCTCGATGCCATATTTACGGGCCATTTTGATCATTGCCTCGTTTGCCTCTGTTCCTGAGTTCTGGTAGAAGATCTTGTCCATTCCAAGTGTTTCACATACCTTCTCAGCAAGCAGTGCCTGTGGAATTGTGTATGGATAGTTGAATGTATGCATGATGTCATCAACCTGATCTTTAACTGCTGCAACAACCTTAGGATTTCGGCTTCCTGCATTGTTTACTGCGATACCTGCGTAAAAATCAAGGTAAGGTGTTCCATTCTCATCATAGAGGTACATGCCCTCTGCTGTCTCTGCGATGAAATCGAAACGCTCATATGTCTCGATCATATACTTCTTTACTTTGTCTTTGATGTCCTGTGCTGTCAATCCTGTGTCTTTTAATCTCATAATATATAGCCTCCTTAAATCAAACAAATATAAAATAAAATATAAAAAAGAGCAAAGTGCTTCACCGGTAAGCTCCTTTGCTCTTAAAATTTATCGTTATTTAAATTGTAAAATCAATTGTATGTCGTCTGTACTTTTGTCTAATATTTTGTACAGTTATATATTATCTCGTTCAATATAATATGTCAATAGTGAATTATTTTATTTTTATTTTTGTTGTAAAACCCTTTATTTTAAGGGTTTATGGCTGCAATCGCGCTGATATGGTGCAAAATACGCGTTCATTTTGTGTATTATATTGTACTGCAATCACGCCTACTATATTGTACATATGTGATAACTATTCAGTACAGAAATATGCGGTGCCGCATATTTCGTAATTCTTTAGCAGGCGGTTCTTCACATCATCCCCTGCAAATATTGCATCAACAGCATTTTTCATCATAGTTACTATCTCTTCGTCTGATATTGCAAAGTTATGCTGTATGAATTGCAGCTCCTTCGTCAGCGTAGTATTGCTTACAGTCCTGTTATCCGTATTTATTGTAACCTTAAGTCCCGCATCAAGAAACTCCCTTATAGGATAATCGGCTATGCTTGTTGCCGCCTTTGTCTGCATATTGCTGATAGGACACATTTCTATGCCCGTCCCCTTTGTCAGGGCAGTCTTTATCAGCTCCTTATTTCCTCTCATGGCAATTCCGTGTCCGACTCTTTTTGCTCCCACCTCTATCGCATCTGCAATATTTTTGACATTGCCGCACTCTCCTGCATGCAATGTAAATGGCATACCAAGTCTTTTCACCTCAGTAAAAAGGTTCATAAACTCGCTCATAGGATAAGCTGCTTCCGCTCCGGCAAGATCTGCCGCACATACTCCCTGTCCCAGATATTCCCTTGCTGTGCGGATCATGCGCATATTTTCTTTTTCACTGTGATGTCTCATGGCGCATGTTATGAGACCAAATTCAACGCCAAAATCTTTTCTTCCGTGCTCCAGCCCTCTTAGAACAGCTTCTATTATCCTATCACATTTAAGTGTCTTACTTTCAGAAGAAAGCGGTGCAAATCTGATCTCCGCATAGCGGACATTTTCCTTTTTCATACTGCAAAGTACATCATATCCGGCCGCCTCAAGGCCCTCTTCATCTGCGATGCACTGCAGTGGAAGATCAAATTTTTTCAGATATTCTGCAAGGCTTGCGCAGTCATCCGATACACTTATCTCTTCCTGTTTTACAGTTCTTTTGAGCCTTTTTTCCACAAACTCGCGACTCAGCGATCCGTCCAGGTGGCAGTGCAGCTCTACCTTTGGTAATGCTATCAATTGTTCTCTTGTCATATCCTTCTCCAAATTCGTACAGATTTATAGTAACTTACTCAAACTTCCCACATGTTATTTTATAGTATTCTCTGCTATGTTTCAATGTCCTTTGTCTCTTTATGTATGTAACATGTTGACATTCCTTTCCATCATGTTATAGTATGATTTATAAAGATGACTTATGGGGGAACATATAATATGTTAGACAAAAAAGAGTTCTTAAAGTATGCCTCAAAACTGGCATTTCCCATCATGATACAAAATTTAATCAGCACGCTTGTAAACATGGCTGATACCGTCATGCTCGGCTATGTGAACCAGACAGCCATGTCTGCGTCGTCACTTGCTAACCAATATACAGTTGTGCTGTTCTGCCTGTACTATGGGCTTTCAATCGGCACATCAGTGTTATGTGCGCAATACTATGGCAAAGGTGATACAAAAACTGTGGAAAAAATCCTCGGTCTGGCGGAGCGTATGTCTATAATCGTCTCAATTGTATTTTTTGCAATATCATTTTCATTTCCATCTGTGATTATGAAAATCTTCACAAACAGTCCTGATACAATTGCAGCCGGTAGCGAATATCTGCGAGTTGTTTCATTTTCATTTGTGTTTATGGGATTTTCACAGGTTTTTATGAGTGCACTGCGAAGTGTAGGGAAAATCGCTCTTCCTACTACTGTATACATAGTCTCCTTGTGTGTGAACGTACTGTGCAATGCCTCTTTTATCTTTGGACTCTTTGGTCTTCCAAAGCTTGGTGTGACAGGTGTGGCACTTGGAACAGTAATCGCACGTATCGTTGAAGTCCTGATATGCCTGGGCTACTCGGCTTTTAGCAATAATATCAGATTTCGTTTCAAATATATGTTTGCAAAGTCCGGTGTGCTGTTTAATGATTTCCTGAAAATTGCGGCTCCATCAGTGATAAACGATGTTGCCTGGAGCCTTGCAAGCTCCGCTTTTGCCTCAATTCTCGGACATATAGGTGATGACATGGTTGCCGCCAACGCTGTGGCTATTATGGTAGTAAATATCGGTGCGATCGCCTGCCGTGGTTTTTCGAATGCCACCACGATAATAATAAGTCAGGAGCTTGGCCAGAGTCATATCGAAAATGCAAAAGAATACGGCAAACGGATGCTTCGTATTACAATAATCGTTGCGCTTATAGGAAGTGCCATAATCATCGCGATACGCCCGTTTATGATTAGTTTTTACAGTGATAAACTCAGCGCTACGGCACTTTCATATCTCGCAAGTATAATGCTTATGACCACCTGGCGCCTCCTTGGTGAGGGTATCAACACATGCCTCATCTGTGGATGTTTCCGCGGTGGCGGCGATGCCAAATTTGGCATGATCACAGATACTCTGTGCATGTGGGTTATCGCAGTGCCACTTACCTGGATTGCCGCATATGTTATAAAGCTTCCGCCTATCTGGGTATATTTTGTTATGACACTGGATGAATTTGAGAAAATGCCGGTAGTTTTCTATCATTACAAAAAAGGAAACTGGACCAAGAATATTACCAGAGATTTCGAATAAGTCGTCATATTACTGGCTTTCACGCGTATGCTGTATAATAAAAAGCGCTACTACATAGTTTACTATGTAATAACGCTTTTTTCTATGCTATTTATGCAACTGCTTTTGTATCGTCTGTTTTTTCAAAAAGTTTCTTAATACCCTGAATTGCTACAAGTACACCAAGTATCAGCAGTAATACTGCAAATATGAGCTGTAAAGAGTTTCCAAGGTCAAGACCTACCGAGAATAATGCCTTTGTAAGTTTTGTGATAGTCATGCCAAGTGCAGTAAATGTAACTGCCATCATGAATATCATTGGTCCCCAAAGCATAAAGCCCTGTCGCTTTGTCTTCTTTAAGAATACAGCACATGCTACAAGTGCTAGAACTGACAAAAGCTGGTTAGCTGAACCAAACAGCGGCCAGATCTCTGCATAGCCTACTTTTGTAAGCATATACGAAAGTACAAGTGTGATGATCGTTGAAAAATATTTGTTTGTCATCAGCTTCAGGAATGGGCTCATATTGTCATCATCAACATCTGAGTCAAGCCAGAACTCCTGGAATGACAGACGTCCTACTCTGGCTACAGAATCAAGTGATGTAAGTGCAAATGCAGATACAGCAAGGTTGATCAGTGTAAATACCAGAGAGTGTGGTAAACCGATTACAGACAAAAAGTTTGCAATTGCTCCCGCAAAAATCTGTGGCTGTGTTGTAAGTCCCTGAGCTGCTGCCTCTCCTTTTCCAAAAGATGCAACTGCGATAAGTGCTATTACAGCAAGCATACTCTCCATAAGCATTGCACCAAATGATACTGGAAGCATGTTCTTCTCATTCTTGATCTGCTTAGAAGCTGTACCCGAAGATACGAGTGAATGGAAACCTGAAACAGCTCCACAAGCGATTGTTACGAACAGAATTGGGAACATATACTGTGGGTTTCCATTTGAATCAGGTACGTTGAATGCAGTAAATGCTTCAAGATTGCATGAAGGATTGGCTACAAATACGCCTACTATCGCGCCAAGTATCATAAATACAAGCAGATAGCTGTTTAAGTAATCACGTGGCTGAAGCAGTGCCCATACAGGAGTTACGCTGGCGATAAGGATGTATGCAAAAATGATTACGTGCCATACACTAAGGCTTACATACATTGGAAAATTAAGTCCAAGCGCTATTGCAGCTACCAATAATAAAATAGCTACCATTGTATTTATCCACTTATTGAATCTCGTCTTCTTAAGATAAAATCCAAGCACAACAGCCTCAACGATGAACAACATGGATGTAGTTGCAACTGAACCATTCGCTACTACTTTTGTAACTGCTCCAGTATCACTTGTTGTAAAACCGTTGAATGTTCCTGCTACTACATCTGCAAATGCAGCAACTACAAGGATGCAGAACAGCCAGCAGAATAAAAGGAATAATTTCTTTCCTAATTTGCCGATATACTCTTCTATAATGTAACCGATTGTACGACCTTTGTTTTTGACTGAAGCGTACATAGATGAGAAATCCTGGACGGCTCCAAAGAATACGCCACCAATTAATATCCACAGCAGCACCGGAAGCCATCCAAATATTGCAGCCTGAATTGGTCCATTGATAGGTCCCGCACCTGCTATAGATGCAAACTGATGTCCGAATACTACATTTGTATCGGCCGGAACATAGTCAACTCCGTCTTCCATCTCATATGCCGGAGTTTTAGCGTTGGGATCAATTCCCCATTTGTTTTGCAGATAACGGCCATATAATAAATATGCTCCTCCGAGCACAACTATGGCTATTACCATCATTAAGATTCCACTCATATAAATTCCTCTTCTCTTTATGATATTTTATTTTGTATTCTGTTTTACGCTATTTTTAATAAAATATCAACAAACAATTTATACATAATTTATTTTTATTTTCCATAAATTTTGTACATATTAACAAAGAGATTTTATAATTACAGATTATATCACTCGGCTATAAGCTCTCTCATAAGCTCATGAACCGTGGTCATATGGTCGATTCGTCCGACATTAGCACCGCAAAATATCAGCCCGTTTTCCAGATCACCTTTTACGGCTGCGATAAGTGCTTTTGTGATACAGTAAGGCACCTTAGCCGGATTGCACTTTTCAAGGCAGTTATAGCATTTTGAAATAGGTTTCCTTGCCCTTTCAAGTCCCTTGATAAACTCATTTCTTATCGCTCGCCCCGGCATTCCAACCGGACTCTGTATGATTTTTATGTCAGATGAGGTTGCGTCTATATAGGCTTTTTTATATGCATTGGACGCATCACATTCCTCTGTTGCCACAAATCGGCTGGCAATCTGGACTCCATCTGCACCGAGCTGCATCATATGCTCTATATCGTCATGATCAAACACACCTCCAGCCACGATAACCGGTATGTGCCTGTGATATTTTTCAGCATAAGTCTTTGTGCAATCGATAATGTCTTTTATCTCCGCATCATAATCAAGATGATCCATATCGTCAAGCTGCTCATTTGAAAAGCCAAGATGCCCTCCGGCTTTTGGTCCTTCGATCACAACAAAATCAGCTGTCCTGTCGTATTTGTGCGACCACATTTTAAGGATCAGATTGGCAGCTCTTTTTGATGAAACTATCGGAGCGATCTTTGTATGTACCTTCTCACTCACCAGTGCCGGTAGATCCATTGGTAGCCCTGCTCCGCTTATGATCACATCTGCCCCAGCCTCAACTGCTGCCTTCACATGATCCCTATAATGCTTAAGTGCGACCATTATATTTACACCGACCAGACCGTTGCCGCACGCCAGTTCCTTTGCCCTCTTTATATGTCTTCGTATAGCTGTAAGGTTAGCAGCCGCCTGATCTTCCTCAAAATTTTTTTCGTCAAAACCGATCTGTGCTGTCGAGATAATACCGACTCCGCCCTCCTTTGCTACTGCTCCTGCAAGCCTACTAAGGCTCACTCCTACGCCCATTCCCCCCTGTATAATAGGGATTTTTGCAACCATATCACCTATTCTAAGTTCTTTAAGCATAATTATTCCTCCACAAATTCACATATATTTGAGTTTCAAATTGTTTGACATTCAAACATATATAGAATAGTTCTTTATGGTAATTATGTCAAGGTTAAATTATATTGTTTTCTATGTAATATAGTTTTTATTACTATATATATTCTAAAAAGAGAATGGCACTACTGCCATCCTCTTTCTAACTTTGCATATACTTCTATACAACCATTTTTGGTGCATTCCAAAGATTAAGCTTTGTTCCAATTCCTTTTTCCAAAGCATTCCTGTATACCATGCTGCCCCATGCCACATCTTCTGTTGGCATACCGCCTACAGAATAAATGACAATCTCATCCTCTTTTCTATGTACAGGTATATTTCCAAGTAAAACATCTCCAAGATCATCAATCTGCTCCGGTTTCATCTTACCCTCTGCAATTAAATCTTCTACTCGTACTGCCGGAATTGGAATAGTATTATATGCGTTAGGTTTCATTTCTTCTTCCCATGCCTCATATAGCATTATATTATCTGTCACTGTACGCGCACGGTTAATAATAAAATCATCGTCAAAACGTAATGCCGCTGTTGACTCAATTATTGCTCCCGGTTTTATCCACTCTTCTGCAATATAAGGATACAGTGATGGATCACCTGTTGGAGATGATGTCGATACAGAAACTATATCCGAATCCCTTACAGCTTCTTCTATTGTATCCACTGCATATATATTTAATTCCGGATATTCTTTCTTTGCATGATCAATAAACTTTTCAAGAGAAGCTTTTCCTCTTCCCTTTACTTTAACATTTTTGATTGTAGGTCTTACTGCTATTGCTGCTGCCAAGGCTGTCTTACTCATAACACCAGGTCCTACTATTCCAATAGTATCAGCATCCTCTTTTGCAAAATATTTAAAGCCTACACCAGGTACTGCACCTGTACGATAAGCAGATAAAATATTTGCAGACATAAATGCAAGCGGTGCTCCTGTATCTTTATCATTTAGTGTAAGCATGAGAATTGATCTTGGCAGACCTTTCTCTTTGTTTGCTGCATTCGATCCATACCATTTCATTCCAGCCATATCAAATTTTCCGCCAAGATAAGCTGGCATTGCCATAAATCTACGATCCGGGCCATCTACAGGCATCTCTGGAAATGGCGATTTTTCCGGAAACATTACCATACTTCCGTGAGAGTTACCATTAGCTCCTCCCATACGATAATCTCCAACTTTCATAAGTTTAAACATTTCTTCCATTGCCTCTACACAGCTTTTCATGTCCTTTACACCAGCTGCGATCATATCGTCTTCACTTAAATATAAAAAATCAATCTTTGGATATTCCATTTGTTTTTCCTCCATAAATTTATTATTTGTTGCTTTTCTTATGAGCTGTAAGATATAGTGCATTTTCCATTGCCATTACTTCATGCAATTCAATTGGTCTGAACATTGGTTTCTTCAATTTGTATTTGCACCAAAGTACTGCATAAACAGCAAGTACAATGAATATCACACCATCAATCATAAATATTTTTGTCCTGACACTAGGATTTCCATCAATATTCCAAATCATAAAAATATTTCCTATAATCCCTATTATTGGAATAACCGGTCCAAATGGAACCTTAAATGTTCTTGGTGCCTTTGGTAATTTTTTTCTAAAAATAAGTACATTACAATTTGCGATCACATATGACACCATCCAGAATACTATTGCCAGAGTAATCATAAATGAAAGTGAATCACTTGTAGAAAGTCCTGTTGCATTTACAAAGATCATAATAGTTCCTATCATTAATATTCCTACATAATATGAACCTCTTTTATTTTTCTTTAAAAAGAATTCTGGCATTAATCCGATTTTTGCCATACCAGCACACATATAGGACAAAAAACTGATTGCAGAATTTACTGTGCTTATTACTGCAAATACCGAAACAGCGATCATCCACAATGATCCTGCATACCCCAAAAGAGATGATCCGTAATAAATATGTGGTGAAGCACTGTTTGCCAGGTCTTCCCACTTGCAATATCGTCCCATTCCACAAACAACAAGAATTTGCATCACAAGTATGATCAAAAGACTCATTACCATTCCAAGGGGAACATTTTTACGCTCATTTTTTACATTTTTTGAAATCGGTATAACAAACTCACTTCCAATAAATAGAAAAAATGCAAGTCCCAACAATGAAAAAGTATCCGAAAATGATCCCGCAAGATTCATAGACTGCTGTACTTTCTCTCCTGTGCCCAGACCAAATATTCCAAGTAATCCCATTGCAACAAGCGAAATAATAAGTCCGTAAACTACAATATTTTGTATTTTTGCAAACATATCAATTCCAAGTAAATTTGCAATTATCAAAACAATTAACAAAATAATACAGAATGCACTGGATGGTATCCCTGTATGAAATACCGAATTAATGGCATTTCCAAACATTGCACATTCAACAGATCCCGCTATTGACTGGCATACAATATATCCACCTACCATTGTCACAATGGTAACAAACGGACCGATACCGGCAAGTGTATATTGTGCCAGTCCACCTGTAAGATTTGGCATAAGAGCATTTAACTCAGCCATAGAAAGTGCTGTACATATATTGATAGCACATGCCAAAATCATAGAAATTATAAATCCAGTGCCAAGTGCTCCTGCTCCTTGTCCAAGTGACATAAGGCAGCTTGTTGCAACGATCAGCCCGACACCTGTAGACACAACACTTGGCAAACCTAATTTCTTATCATCCATATGAATACCTCCTTATCTAAGGATCATTAATAAAAATGCTGCTTACAGAGCATCTTCTCCTTCCTCTCCAGTCCTAACACGAATAATATTTGTCAATGGAGCAACAAAAATTTTTCCATCACCGATATGCCCTGTATACAATTCTTTTTTTATTGTCTCCACAACTTTATCAATGATTTCATCTTTGACCACAATGAAAATCATCTGTTTTGGTAACAGCTCCATTTCCTTATTCTGCTCAGCTTCATACTCAAAAGTTCCTTTCTGAACTCCACAGCCAATTGCCTGTACTACAGTCATTCCGCTAACACCCAATTCACTTAATGCAGCTTTCAGATTTCCCAGTCGATTCATTGATGTAACTACTTCAATTTGTGAAAATCCCATATTGTTTCCTCCTTAAAAGCAAAAAGACGCCCGACATATCTGTCAGACACCTTTGTCAATTGATTATTATTTTTGTATGATTTTGTTTTTATAATTCTGTTCTTCTACAAGTTTTAAATATTTTTTTGGAGTAATTCCTGCATATTTGGAAAAATCATGTATAAACTGAGATTGATCATAATATCCCAGAAAAACTGCTGCATCCGTCATTTTATCCGGTGCTCCATAATTTAAAAATTCTAAAGCTCTCTGAAACTGAATGATCTTACAGAATATTTTTGGTGAAAATCCCATTTCATCAATAAATGCTTTATTTATGTAACGAACAGAATATCCTGTTCTAGCCTGCATTTCATTGACCTTTATTTTACCATCCGATTCATATACCATCTGTTTGATGGACTGTACCATTTCCTTCTTTCCAAATGGTTTTTCCCGCTTTTTCTCAGCCTTTGTATACGCTTCAATGAATATACGAATTCTTTGGTAAAAATCTTTTTCTACTTCCAGTTCTTTCAACCATTCTATATTACCTGTAAGAACTGATTCAATAGGAATTTTCTTTCCTAACAGCTCCCTCATTGTACATGAGATCAATTCCGGCTGGACTCCCGGCATAAACCGTATTCCAAAAACCTCCTCCTTACCTTTCCATTCTTCACATGAATACATTAATGGTGTTCCACACACATATCCTTGCATATGATTTTTTTCATACTCAAAAAACAAATCAATGCAACCATCAGGAACCGTTCTTAGGGGAACATTTTCAGCAATATTGCAACTGTAAAAATGTGATATCCCCTGTTTTAGATATATCTCCTGACAAAAATTCAATGTATCAAACACAAAGTAAGGCTGTGTCGGACGGAGTCGGTCCTTTTTCCAGATCATAAATTATCTCCTAAAATAATCAAATTTTTATCATATTTTAGCTTTAAACCTGTCATAGTGCAAGTCACTTAAATCCACTGTTGTCTTACCGGTTGTAATCAATTGCGCTAACTGATCTGCCGCTCCCGGAGCTATACCAAAACCATGACCTGAAAATCCACAGGCAAGTATTAAGCCTGGTACTTCCTCAACCTTTCCAAGAACAGGAACACCATCTGCACAACGATCCATCCATCCTGCCCATGTACGAACAATTTTTGCATCAGCAAGATCCGGGAAATATTTCATAATTCCACGACATATACATGGAGCTGTCTTCGAATAACAGATTGGTGTTCCATTATCCTTTGTATATCCCTCAAGTCCTGAAGATCCTCCAAATACAAACGAACCATGTTTTGTCTGGTGTCCATAGAAATCCGCCTCTGCAGTTCCAAGCATCTGATCGAACATATGAGGTTCAGCTTCTGTTACAAGAGCCTCAAGCATTGCTTTTTGCATAGGAATATCAATGCCTATAGTTCCTGCAATAGCTCTGGATTCATATCCTGCTGCCAGTACAACCGTTTCACCTTCAAATACATCACCGGATGCACATATAACTCTACGAAGTTTTCCTTTGATCATTTTAAGTTCTACAACTTCTTCTCCTGATATAAAATGTACACCAAGCTTTCTTGCTGTTTTGTAATATCCTAATGTAGTTGTCAGTGGATTTGCGTGTCCATCCGTAGGACACCAGCTTGCACAAGTCACTTCATCTGAAAGATACGGATTTATACTTCGTACCTCATCTCCATCTATCATTTTTACATCTAATCCAACCTTCACTGCACGCTCTGTTAATCCTGTCAGAATCTGCTTATGTTTTTCTGTTTTTCCAAGACGAAGGTTTCCATCCTGATGATATTCACAATCTACTTCAAGCTCCTCAGAAAGTGTTGGCCAGAAATTCTTAATACCATACATAACAAGTGGAAGTTCCCTTGGATCTCGTCCTGACTGTCTTACGCCACCACCATTTCTACTTGAACCACCATCTCCAAAATGATCAGAACCCTCAAGACAAATTACGTCAACACCACGCTTTGCAAGATAATAACTGATGGCGCAGCCGATAATTCCACCGCCAATAACTACTACTTCCGCTGTTTTATTCATGCTCGCCATCCTCCTTTGCCTCATTTGCAAATATATGCATTTCAATTGGTCTCATAGGAACTCTCGAGGTTGCAGGTTCCAACTCTGCCGGTGATACTCCAAGTTCCCTTGCCACAATTCCTTTTACCAGCTTAGCACATGTCTGTCCCTGGCAAAGTCCCATTCCCGTTCTTAAATATCTTCTTATTTCTGTAATAGTCCACATACCTTCGTGGACAGCTTTACGTATCTCTCCTTTAGTAACCTCCTCACATCGGCATATTAACATATCATCATCCGGTCCCGGAACAAATGGACCTATATCTCTTGATCTATCATTTACTGCATTCATATATCTTTCCTCCTGTCTAACCTACCTTAAAGAATCTTGCTTTCATAGCATATTCTTTCGGAACACGCATGGTAAGCAGGTTTGTTTTGTCGTATGCTCTATTTTGCTTTACTGAAACGATCTCTGCCTCACATACTTTCTGTCCATTTCTTCCAAGTGCCGTACCTTTTGTACCTGCCTCTGGAAGAGGAAGAAACTCATACGGAATCGTAACCGTTGCTGTATCATCTCCACAGTCCTCATCAACAAGAAAAATCGCCTGTCCTGAACAGCTTGCAACACACATTCCACAATTAATACACTGTGAACTTTCTACAACAATCGGCAACGATGTAATATTAGATCCTATAGAAATACAACCCTTTGGACACGCATCCTGACAAGGATTACATGGAATATTCTGTGTACATTCCATAACCGGATGTACACCTACTTTATGTGTTACTCCTGGGAAACGCTCAATTTCATCATCTGTAACAAATCCATGTTTTAATAAATTAGTTGAAATCGGTATTCCTTCTTCTGTCTTCTCTATTGCTTTTCCTCTGTTTTTAGGTGCAAACATACCCTGACGTAAACCATCAAGTGCTTTATCAAGAGATTCAAGTTCCTCATTCATCTCTGTTTTTTCTATATATCCCAAATATTCAGATGCTGCAATTCCTGCCATACGACCTTCTATCATGGCTGAAGATGCCTCCTCAATTCCTGATACATCTCCCGCTACAAATACTCCTGGAATAGAAGTTCTTCCATATTCGTCACAAATCGGAACCTGACCACCTCTTTTTGGATTATCCTCCATTTTACATCCTGCCATCTTCAAAAGCTGAGACATTGGTGAAAGTCCAACTGCAAGACATATCGTATCAACATCAAAATGTTTTTCTGTTCCCGGAATAAACTTAAAATTCGAATCCACTTCTGCAATAGTTACTCCGGTAACACATTCCTCACCTTCCGCCTTAACAATTGTATGTGACAGATAAAAAGGAACTCCTGTTCTTGCTACTTTTGCAGCATGTACACCATATCCACCTACTCTTGGTGCCGCATCAACAAGTGCTACAACCTCACATCCGCATTGCATCAACTGAAATGATACAACAAGACCAACATTTCCTGAACCAAGCATAAGTACTTTCTTTCCAGGCAAAATACCATGCAAGTTCATCATGGTCTGTGCTGCGCCGGCTCCTATAACTCCCGGAAGTGTCCAGCCCGGAAATGTAACCATATTCTCCGCTGCACCTGTTGCAATAATAATTGCATCGCCTTTAAAATGCTTTATCTCATCTCCTTCTTTAACAACAATTTCTTTATCCTGATACAGACCAATGACAGTTGCATTAAGTTCTACCTCAACTCCTACTTCATCTGCTTCATCCAAAAGCTGCTGCCCTATAACAAATCCTCTTACTTTCGCACGATGCTCTTTTGATCCAAAGAACTTATGTATCTGTTTAAATAACTGTCCACCCGGTTTTTCATTTTCATCAAATACAACAACTTTCAGTCCTCTTTTTGCCGCTTCAATAGCTGCTGACAAGCCGGAAGGACCAGCTCCAACAATAATCAAATCATATCTTTTCATCCTAGTGTCCTCCTTATTTGTGAACTTTACTGCTCCTCAAATGGTTTATCACTAACACCATATTGTGTCCTGACATCCATTCCAGCCTTTAATGGTGTAATACATGTACGTACATTCGGTACTCCGTCAACTACCATAACGCAATCGGTGCATCTTCCAATTGCACAAAAGATTCCACGTGGTTTATGCTCTTTTTTTGTATATCGGTGAACCATTACACCTGCCGCCTTTAATGCTGCTGCAATTGGTTCTCCTTCCATTCCTTCAATCTCTTTTCCGTCAAATGTAAATTTGACAGCCGCTCCCTTTTCCTGGATGCCGAGTATCGGGTGCTCTTTTATTCTCTCTGCCATAATCAACGCTCCCTTTCGTGTAAATTTTTGTTATACAGTAAAAGACGTCTATACAGATTTTTATCTGCAAGACGTCTTTGTCTGATAATTATGTCTTATCTTCTTTTTCTGTATTGTATACAGATTTTCTATCAAAAAATTGTAAAAATCGGAACTATTTAAAAATTTCTTCCAGCATTGATATTGCAATATCTTTTGTGACATTGATCGGACACAATCCTGCTAATGGTTCTACAACTACTCTGTCTGCAAGTTCTACAACATCTATAGATTTCTCAATATATTCTTTTACAGGCTTAACTCCTACTGTATCATACGCAAACTTTTTATAATATTCAGCTGTCTTTCTGCCAATTTCCTGTACATCTTCTGTTTCGGTATAAGATCCACCTAAAATTTCACCAATATCCTTTATTTTTTCCGGTAAAACAGAGCTGATTTCTTTTAATACTACAGGAAGTGAATATGCGCAACATGCTCCATGTGGAATATGATACATTCCTCCTATAACATGTGCAATTGAATGTCCCACATGTGCACTCGAATTTGCAAGCATCCATCCTCCCATTGAAGCTGCAATATGCATTTTTGTGCGTGCTTCCATATCATTTCCATTTTTTACTGCACGTGGCAGATATTCTACAACAGTATGCATGATTGCCTTATTGATCATATCCGTCATAGGATTTGCCAAAATAGAAGTATATCCTTCTGCCGCATGTGAAAATACATCTAATCCAGTCATAATTGTAAGTCCAATCGGCATACCTGCTGCAAATTCCGGATCAATAACTGCGTATTCACTCATTCCATTTTCGACAAGAATTGCAACCTTACTACTATTTGCTGTATCTGAAATAATAAGACCATTTGACATTTCAGATCCGGTTCCTGAAGTTGTCGGTACACTCATTAATCCAAGCGACTTTTTCATTTCTTTTTCCGGATTGGCATAATCTAATATATTTCCACCATTTACCCTCAATATATTAATTCCTTTTGCAGTATCAATTGCACTACCGCCTCCAATACCAATCACACAATCACAAGCCTCTGCCTCACACAATTTTGCTCCCTCATTTACAACTTCTGCCGGTGGATCAGGTAACACCTTACTAAATTCTGTATAGCACAGTCCCGCTTCCTGTAAACTCTTTAATACTTTATCTATAATTCCTGCTGCTTTTACACCTCCATCATAGACAACAAATGCTTTTTTGTAGCCTGCCTCTTTTAAAGCTTCTCCCATCTGTGCATGACAACCTTCTCCCACCATCAGTTTTACATTCTGCATACATGTATAATTAACCATAATTTATCTCTCCTAATCTGTAATTGCTGTAAGTTCTATTTCAACAAATTGTGTATCTCTGTTGAGTGCTGGTGTTGCAACCATAGTAAATAATGGACGAATATCATGGAATACTTCTGAATATGCATCTCCCACTTCTTTTCCATATTTCATATCTGTTATAAATGCCTGCACTTTTACAACATCCTCGGGTTTTGATCCTGCTTTAGCAAGCAGATCTATAAATTTTGAAAAAATATATTTTGCCTGCTGATATGGGGTTTCTCCATATACAGTTCCATCAGGCTGCACCGCAGTTGTTCCACCTATCATAACAAATGGTCCTTTTTTGACCATACGTGAATATCCCACCTTTTCCTCCAATGGTGCTCCTGACGAATAATTTGTTCTCTCCATACTCTTTCCTCCTGTGTGAATTTCAATAACAAAAACGTCCAAAAAATTTGAAAATCAAATCTCTCAGACGCCTTTGTCTATCTTTGTATGTATTGTATACAGATTATATATTGAAAAATTGTAAAAATCAGAACTACTATTATTATATAAACAAATTCATTGATTTAAGGTGATTCTATACAATACCTTTGTTTGCTATTTAGTGTCTGCTGATTAAACCGTTTCCGGCTCAAAATCAGCAGAT
>CAVICC010000036.1:0-27081 GCA_963641405.1 bacterium
AATATTATATGTAAAATACAACAAAAAATCAACAAAACGAACACAAATAACTTTAAAACGAACACAAAATGTGCGCATTGCATTATGAATAGTAAAAATAAGCTTGATAATATATAGTATTTTCTATTGTGCGAAGCCGGATTATAAAATATAATTGATACTAAGTACATTATTGTGGGGGCAAAATTATGTTCAGCTATGAGATCATCAGGTCATTCAACGAGATGGAGACGCTCGTGTATGATTATATTATAAAAAATAAGACGAAAATAAAATATATGACAGTGCGTGAACTGGCAGACGAGGTGCATGTGTCTACAGCAACGGTCATGCGTTTCTGCAAAAAATGCGGTTTTGACGGATACTCAGAGTTTAAGGTCAATTTCAAGCAGTACCTCGAGCAGGAAAAGACTCAGAGTCATAAGGTAAATGAGGATGTAAAAGAGCTTCAGGAATATTTTGACAAGATAAGCTCCGGCATACATCAGAGCGAGCTTGATGAGATCGCTGATGTGGTAAGAGAGGCAAAGCAGGTCATTTTTATAGGGCTTGGAACATCCGGTATTCTGGGGAAATACGGTGCGCGTTTTTTCTCTAATCTAAAGAAATTCAGCCAGTATATAGAAGATCCCTATTATCCTATCATGGAGGGAATACAGGGAGCGGTCATCATAGCTCTTTCCGTGTCGGGAGAGACGGAGCAGATAATAGCCATGACCAATGAGTTTAAGAAGTATGACTGCAAGATCATAAGCATTACGAACAAGGGAACATCAACGCTTGCGCGGATATCGGACTACAATCTGTCATATTATGTTACAGATCATGAGATGGGGCATCATGTCAACACGACAACCCAGATCCCTGTCATATATCTGATAGAGGCAATCGGCAGACGTTTATAAACAGTAAGAAATATGTTACAGGGTGTGACAGCTTTGTAACATATTTTTTTTGTGCGCACACGTTACATAAAACGCAGATTTGTAGAAATTTTAGAAGTAAGTGATTAAAATAAAATTGAGCAAAAACAAAAAAGCAAACAGGAGGAGAAAAAATGGCAATCGATTATCAGAAGACAGCCAGAGAACTCGTAAAAGAGTTAGGCGGCAATGATAACATTTCAAATGTTACGCATTGTGCAACAAGACTCAGATTTATCTTAAAAGATGAGTCTATTGTAAACAAAGAAAGGGTGGCAAAGATCCAGGGCGTGATCACTACCGTACAGGCAGGCGGACAGTTTCAGGTAGTAATCGGAAATCACGTAAAGGATGCATATCAGTTTGTTACAGAGCTTGTAACAATTGATGAAAATGCAGACAGTACAAGCAACAAGAAGGCAGGAATAGTAAGCAGGATCATAGATGTGATCTCAGCGATATTTGCACCGTTTTTGTATACACTTGCTGCGTGTGGTATCCTTCAGGGAATACTTGGTGTCCTCGTAGCTCTTAACGCAATAGACACAACAGGCGGCACATATCAGATACTCAACTTTATCTCATGGACAGCATTTACATTTTTACCTGTACTGATCTCGGTAACAGCGTCGAAAAAGTTCAAGGTAAACACGTACATTGCAGTAGTTATCGCATGCGCGCTCGTATGTCCGGACTACATAGCTATGGTAAATGCAGGTGATCCTGTTTATTTCCTTGGCATCAAGGTTCAGCTTTTAAGCTACACATCATCTGTTATCCCGATCATCTTATCAATCTGGGTAGCATCATATGTGCAGAGATTTTTTGAAAAATATCTGCCGATCGTTATAAGAAACTTATTTACACCAATGTTCACAATAGCAATCATGGTTCCGCTTACACTGCTTGCATTCGGACCTATCGGAAATGCGATCGGTGGAGCTATCGGAGGCATTTACAATACACTTTACAACTTAAATCCGATCATAGCGGGTATCGTGGTCGGTGGACTTTGGGAGGTACTCGTAATTTTCGGTGTACACTGGGGTATTACTCCTGTAACAGTAGGAAACTATGCAAACCTCGGATATGACACATTTACAGGATTACAGGCATCAGCAGTATTCTCACAGGCAGGAGCAGCTTTCGGAGTATTTTTAAAGACAAAGGATAAAGACTTAAAGGGAGTTTCTGCATCAGCAGCGATAACAGGACTTTTCGGTATCACAGAGCCTGCTATTTATGGTGTAAACCTCAGGCTTAAAAAGCCTATGATCTGTGGATGTATCGCAGGAGCTGTAGGTGGAGCAATCGGTGGTGCGTTCAGAGCTGTATCATGGGGCTACAACATGCCGGGTATCGCAACACTTCCTGCATATTTCAAGGCAGGACATGCTACACAGTTTATCGGACTTCTGATCTCTATATTAGTAGCATTCGTGCTTGGAACAGTGCTTACAATGATCGTTGGATTTGAGGACAATGCATCAGACAACACAGCATCAGATAATGAAAGCGTATCAACCGTAAAAACAGCAGCCGAAATAGCAAATGCTGCACCTGTAGCACTTGTTTCTCCTGTAACAGGAAATGTTATCCCGGTAAATCAGGTAAAGGATGAGGCTTTTGCATCTGAGGCAATGGGAAAGGGTGTAGGAATACAGCCGGAGAACGGAAAAGTATATGCACCATTTGACGGAAGCATTGATGCGGTATTCCCGACAGGACATCTTGTGGGAATGTCAGATGTAAACGGCACACAGATACTCATCCACATCGGAATCGATACCGTAAAGCTTGAGGGCAGAGGCTTTGACCTTAAAGTGGCACAGGGCGATAAAGTCAAAAAGGGCGATCTGCTCGTAGAGTTTGATAAAAATCTGCTTGAAAAAGAGGGCTATGACTCAACAGTCATGTTTATCGTTTCAGATCCGACCAAAAATGTAAATGTGCATGAGGGTAGAAAAGAGGCCGTAAAGGACTGCGCATTTGAGATCATATAGTAAATGGAAGCACATATTCATATATTTTAATAAATAAGAATGAAAAAGAAGAACTAAGCACTACATATAAAGAAAGGAGATCTATATGTATAAATTTCCTGAGAATTTCCTGTGGGGTGGCGCGGTAGCCGCCCATCAGGTAGAGGGTGGATGGAATAAAGGCGGCAAAGGCGTAAGCATAGCCGATGTTCTTACTGCCGGAGCACATGGAGTGGACAGAAAGATCACAGACGGTGTACAGGACGGATATTATTATCCGAACCACGAGGCTGTAGATTTTTACGGACACTATAAAGAAGATATAAAAATGTTTGCCGAGATGGGCTTTAAAGCTTTTAGAACATCAATAGCGTGGACAAGAATTTTCCCAAACGGAGACGATGAGACAGCAAACGAGGAAGGACTGGCATTTTATGATGATATGTTTGACGAGCTGTTAAAGTACGGTATAGAGCCTGTCATCACACTTTCGCATTTTGAAATGCCATATAATCTCGTAAAAAAATACGGTGGCTGGAAAAACAGAAAAGTCATAGACTTTTTCGTGAAATATGCACTTACCGTAATGGAAAGATATAAGGATAAAGTTAAATACTGGATGACTTTTAATGAGATAAACAACCAGAAAAACTATAAATATCCATTGTTTGGCTATACCTGTTCAGGGGTGATATTTGAAAATGAGCCAAATCCTGAGGAGTGCATGTATCAGGTAGTACATCATGAGCTTGTGGCAAGTGCCCTCGTGGTAAAGAAAGGGCATGCGATCAATCCTGATTTTAAGATCGGATGCATGATGGCATGTGTGCCGCTTTATCCATACTCGTGCAAGCCGGAAGATATGATGTACTCTGTGGAGGCGATGCATGACCGCTATCTCTTTGGAGATGTCCATGTAAGAGGAAAATATCCGTCATATATATGGCCGGAGTGGGAGAAAAAGGGCATTCATGTACAGATGGAAGAGGGCGATGAGCAGATTCTTAAAGAGGGAACTGTTGACTATGTAGGATTAAGCTATTACATGACAAAT
The DNA here is from genome assembly GCA_963641405.1 of bacterium. Classification (GTDB taxonomy): domain Bacteria; phylum Bacillota; class Clostridia; order Lachnospirales; family Lachnospiraceae; genus Roseburia. The sequence goes on from CAVICC010000036.1 coordinate 3,960, forward strand.
GCCGTAAAAGCAGACCATGTGGCAGACGGAAACGGAGTTGACGGCTTCCCAGGCAGCGTTCCAAACCCATATGTAAAATCAAGTGACTGGGGCTGGCAGATTGATCCGGTCGGACTGCGTTATGCGCTTAATCTGCTGTATGAGAGATATCAGATCCCACTTTTCATAGTGGAAAATGGATTTGGTGCGATCGATGAGGTAAAACCTGACGGAAGCATAGATGATGATTACAGGATCGCATACTTAAAAGCTCACATAGAAGAAATGAAAAAGGCAGTGATACAGGATGGTGTTGACCTGATGGGATACACACCATGGGGCTGCATAGACTGCGTGTCTTTTACCACAGGTGAGATGAAAAAACGTTACGGCTTCATATATGTGGATAAGGACAACGAGGGAAACGGCACATTAGCCCGCTCTAAAAAGAAGTCGTTCTACTGGTACAAAAAAGTTATCGAGACAAATGGTGAAGATCTCGGATAGACAAAATTTAAGGTAACATACATCAAAATATAAGGGTATTTTTTGATACCGCCAAATGCTATGATAGATACACTCGTGAGGGTGTATCTATTTTTGTAGAATAAGAAATTATTTCGTAACTCTCTATTTTACGAAGTCAAGCTTGTAAATATGCAGCAGGCGCACACTTTATATTTAGGAGGAATGGCATTATGTCGGCTCAAAAAAGAAATATCATATGGCATGCCACACCGGCATCACAGTGGGAAGAAACACATCCCATCGGAAACGGAAGCCTTGGTGCGATGATATGGGGAACTGTTGAAACAGAAAAAATCGGACTAAATATCGACACCTTGTGGTCAGGATATAAAAGAGACACAAACAATCACAGTGCAAAAGAATATCTGGATACTGTGCGAAGTGAGATATTTGCCGGAAATTACCACAAGGCATCGCAGATGGTCGAAGAACATCTGCTCGGAGAGTTTGGAGAGAATTATCTGCCATTTGGAAATCTTTATATCAGTATGGGAAAAACGGAAGGTGATGTGAGCAGATATGAACGAAGACTCGATATTTCAAAGGCAATAGAGACAATAAGCTATCAGATAAATGGCATCTGCTATAGCAGAGAGTATTTTGCAAGCTATCCTGACAGGCTGATAGCCGCTTCATACAGCTTTACAAAAAGGCAGGATATAGAGATAACATTTGAAAGTCAGCTTGAGACGCATATCAGTTTCGATAAAGCAGACGGATTTTGCATATCGGGGCAATGCCCGGAGCATGTTGATCCGTCATATCTTGAGAGTGATGATCCTGTTATACAGGGAAATCGTGGAATGACATTCAAGGCGTATATAAAGGTGCTCGACAGTGATGGACCGGTGGAATATGATGGTAAAAAGATTATTATAAAAAGTGCGTCATATGTGAAATTGTGTTTTACACAGCGGGAGAGCAGTATAGATAAATCCTATGAAGAGATAAAAAAGGCACATATCTCTGATTACAGGACACTTTTTGAAAGGGTAGACATTTCGCTTGGGAATCCATCTGAGCTTCCTACAGATAAGAGACTTGAAAACCTAAAAAGTGGCATGGAAGATAATGATCTTTATGCACTGTTTTTCCAGTATGGAAGATATCTTCTTATCTCATCGTCACGCGAGGGTTCACAGGTGGCAAATCTGCAGGGAATATGGAACTGGCAGCTAAGAGCACCATGGAGTGCAAACTATACCACAAATATAAATGTAGAGATGAACTACTGGCATGCATGGGTATGCAATCTGCCGGAATGTTTAGAACCATACTACAGACTGCTTGAAGAGCTGGTAGGTAATGGCAAAAGAACAGCGCAGATACATTTCGGCTGCCGTGGTTTCTGTGTCGGACACAATACGGATTACTGGCGCATCACAAATCCTGTCGGAGTAAGATACGGAGGCTGTATGGAAAATCAAAGGGCCGAAAAGGGCAGCAGTCTTTATGCATTTTTCGTACTTTCGGGACAATGGATGTGTCAGGAACTCTGGAAAAATTATGAATATAGCAAGGATATAAATTTCCTGTACAGTTTTTCATATCCGATATTAAAAGAAGCGGTTTTATTTGTCATAGATTTTCTGGTGGAATATAAAGGCTATTATGTGACATGTCCGTCAGCGTCACCGGAAAATTCATTTGAGACCGATGAGGGAGTATCTTCTATAAGTATGGGAAGTACGATGGATATGACTATAGTCAGGGAAATATTTAAAAGTTTTGAAAATACATGCCGGAAATTAAAAGAGTATGGTATGTTAAGTGGTGAAGAATTAAGTGAGGCTGATGGAATATTGCAGGAAGTGGCAGAAAGAAAAAGCAAGCTGCCTTTGTACAAAATAGGCAGTGACGGACGGCTTTTGGAGTGGTTTTACAATTTTAAAGAGACAGAACTGGGACACAGGCATATCTCACATGCGTATGGACTTTTTCCAGGAAATGAATTCAGAGGTGATGACACACTAAAGGAAGCCTGCCGCAAAACAATAGAATACAGGCTCTCACACGGAGGTGGACACACAGGCTGGAGCTGTGCGTGGATCGCGAACCTGTATACTGTTCTAGGGGATGCCGACAAAGCATTTGAATATATGAAAATTCTTCTGACCAGATCAATATGTCCTAATCTGTGGACGAGTCATCCTCCATTTCAGATAGATGCAAACTTTGCCGGAACGATGGCGATAGCACAGATGCTTGTGCAGGATGATGAAAATGGGCTTAAAATACTTCCGGCAAAGCCAAAAAGCTGGGCGAGCGGGTTTGTAAAAGGACTTCGCATAACAGCTGGGCGTACCATAGACATAAAATGGAACAATGATAAATATGAATACAAGATACATAAGGCTGTGTACACAGCAGAACAGGGAGGAAAAACATGATATCAGAAACAATAAAAATAAATGTAGAAGGCTCAATGCCATATGCCAGACTTTGTACATACATATGGGAGCACTCAGATGAGATGCCGGATAAAAAAAGACCACTAATTCTAATGTGCCCGGGAGGCGGATACTGTACGACATCCGACAGGGAAGCAGATCCGATAGCCATGCAGTTTGTCGCAATGGGCTATAATGTGGCAATACTTCGGTATTCAGTCGCACCGGCAGAGTATCCTACAGCATTAAATGAAGTGTTTTACGCGCTAAAGCTCATATACAGGAAGAGTAAAGAATGGAATGTTGATATAAATAAGATATATTTACAGGGTTGTTCGGCAGGAGGACACCTTGCAGCGAGTGTCGGAATGTTCTGGCATGAAGATAAAGAACTGATAAAACCGGCAGGAATGATATTGTGTTATCCGGTCATCACATCAGATGAATATGCTCACAGAGGTTCGTTCGAGGCACTTCTTAAGTCACAGTACACCGAAGAAATGCTAAAGCGCAACTCATTAGAGTATCAGGTTTCAAAAAATACACCAAAGGCATTTATCTGGCATACCTACACAGATGACTGCGTACCTGTAGAAAACTCGCTGCTTCTGATATCAGCAATGAAAAAATATGACATACCGGTTGAATTTCATATGTATCCGGTCGGAGGACATGGACTTTCAACCTGTGACAGCCTTGCAGTGGATATAAACGGCTATGGAGTGCAGAAAGAGTGTCAGAGCTGGGTAAGACTTGTGCAAACATGGCTTGAGTCTGACAATCTTTGATGGTCAATTTTAATTTGAGTATAGCCGGCAAACAGAGAAAACAGGGAATATCCCGGGTACGGATAAGCTTGTACGGAAGATATTTAGAGCCTGTTAGAATTATATCATAGCACAGCAGCGCCCATGCATGGAGGCATGGGCGAGACGATGCCGCGCCACGGATGGCGCGTAAAGTCGGCTGCGTCATTATGCAAAAACATAAAGCTATAATTCTTACAGGCTCTTGATATCGGAGTCCCAAGCGCAACCGTACCTGGGATATTCCCTGTTTTCTCGTCCTTTCTGCGCCTAAAACCAGCTTTTTTGCGCTAAAATGTCACTACAAGGGTGCGCAAACGATTGCACACATCTTTAACTACAAAAGAGCATATTCAATTTCCTTTGTGAAAAATGTTCGAAAACAACTGTATGGAAATGTCAAAATTGCACATTGACAGAAGAACACATCCGTAATATACTGTATTTAGAACAAACGGTTGCGCAGTATACCAAAACAATTGCACAACCTAAATAATAAATCAAGCTTATTATGGAGGAAAACAGGGATGGACAAATTTATTGTTAACATCATTCACCGTCCTGAGATGGTTCCTGAGTATTCAGCAACTGTAACAGGTCAGGGAAAAGAAGAGGATATCGGAGATAAGAAACTTATCACAGAGTCACTTGATATCTTCAAGACTCAGCAGAGACTTGCTCATGAAGCCGGCCTTAAGACAACAATTCAGATGACATATGCAGCACTTTTTAATGATGAGGCTGTTGAGCTTGCAAAGCATGACCATGAAGTATACGGTGATGAGATAGCACTTTCGCTCTTAGGACTTCCTTGCGAGGAGTTCCGTGAGAAGTATAAGACAAAGGACTTCTGTATCTGGATGTTCTCTATGGAAGATAAGAAAGCCATCGTAAACGATGTATTCGAGAAATTCCATGACAGATTTGGATTCTATCCTGAGTCAACAGGTTCATACTATATGGACGCTGACCTCACAAACTACATAAAAGAGAAATACCCAATGGTAAAATGTGCCGTTGCAACATGTTGGGAGGAAGGTCCAAAAGCATACCATACATGTAACAACTCATGGTACACACTTTTCGATGGCGGCCCATGGGCACCATGGATCCCTTCAAAACAGAACACACATGCACCAGCCGCAAACAAAGAAGAGGATAGCGGAATCGTAGCAATTCCTCATCTTTCTCGTGACCTTATCGCATGTTACGATGGAAACGGATCAAACTTCGGTACACATCCACAGAACGTACTTCGTGGTATGATCTACGATACAAAGACATGGGAGTATCCATACCTTTACAACCTTATCGATCAGTACAGAGATCTTGAAAAATACAACAACGGATACGCATACAATATGATGTTCGTTGGACCTGGCTGGATGAACAAGATGGGACGTTGGGAGCAGCCATACGAGCTTCTTCTTAAATCTTACACAGACGGATGCAACTACTACGGTAAGTTGAAGAGAGAGGGCAAGCTCGTTGACATGACAATGTCAGAGTTCGCTGATTACTATAGAGAGAAAAAGGGCGTAAACGCAGGAAATTATAACGAGCCTGAGTGTGCTCCTTGGAGAGATATCCTTTATGGATCAGACAAACAGTTATTCTGGTACTGCGATCCTTATATGAGAGCATGTGTAAACATGGATCAGGGTGGAGCAATCGTTGACCTTCGTCCATACGTTGCAAAACTCGAGTGGCCTGTAGGAATCGGAACAAAACACGTACAGGATGCTTCATATCCTTTCCTTATTCAGGAGAAGTACAGAGCGGGATACTTCACACATTACGCAGGAGCAGGAACAGTAAGATCAGCTAAGCTTTTATACAACGGTGAGGAAGTTGATCTTTGCCTTTGCCCTACACACAGCCATTTCTCAGAGGAAGTTATCGATGGCAAGAAGACAAGAATTCTTACACTTGATCCTGTAGATATCGAGTTCTCTGATGTTAAGCTTAAACTTCAGACAAAAGAGTACTTCGAGGAAGGATCTTCAAACATCAAGATCGAGCGTAACATCCTTGAGATGAGCGATCCAAATGCTGAGGTTTACCTTGATGAGTACATCACAGCATGCTACGGAACTACAGAGTACCCAGAGGATATGACAGGAATCACACTCGCATGTGAGGGTGAAAATCCACAGACTATCAACTACGAGTACAAGTGCCGCGATGCAAAGGTTGACGGAGCGACAGCAGTAAGTGCAGTTATTCCGGCAATCCAGACAAAGGTTTCACTCACACCATCTGCAAAAGCAGAGGGATACATTGAGGAAGGATATGCATTCTCTCCAATGTTCAAACTTGGTTACAAGAAACAGATAAAAGACAAGGAGGTATTTGCAACATGGCTCAACTTGGAAAAGGCAAATTAAACTACAGATGTCCTTACTGCTTTATGAGAGATTTAGACATCGATATGTTCTACAATAAAGATACCGGAATTTACAGCTGTATCCGCTGTCAGTTCAGAGGAACAGAGGCAGACGTGCTTCAGGGAAATGAGGACGTTCGTAAAAAATACGGTGCAATGTATAAGAGATTCGACAAATTCGATTTCGACTAAAGTGGTGATCACTGCGCTGCTACTGTAATGGTGGCAGCGCATTTTTATTTCCTAACTCAAACTTCACACATGTTATTTTGGTGTGGTTCCGCATGAGGTGCGGGCTACGTAGCCATCACCCACAGGCGGACCCTTTAACATTCTACATATGGAATGTTTGAGTTTTATAGTACAGCAAATGGCAAGGATCTAAGAAATATGCAAATTAAAAATATGTTTTCTTATATTGCAAAATGAATTAAAATAAAATATGGTAAAAATCGCACGTTTTTATTGGAAATGTAATATACAGAAAAATAAGGAGAGAACATATGGCAAAGAGAAAAAAAGATAAAATGGAATTTCGTTTTTATGAATTGCCACAGGGGGAGTCGGCACTGGTTCTATGTGGAGAGTCGTGGAAACGTGTATATGGGCATGATGAATCGAATCTGCACTTTCACAATCTGATGGAAATCGGCATATGCCGTCAGGGTAATGGAGATATGTATCTCGATGAAGATATATACCAGTATCATGATGGTGATATCACGATCATACCGGAGAATTTTCCTCATGTAACTGTAAGTTATGGTGAAGTGATAAATTTCTGGGAATATATATTTATAGATCTGCGTTCTATTATTGAGGAAATGTTTCCAAATAATGCGGCTTTCCAGAATGATGCGGTATCATCACTTTCCAAAAAAGCAATTCTGACCAATATACATCAGAATCAGGCTATGGCAGATTATATCAATGCGATAATAAGAGAAACAAACAACAGAAAAATATATGCTCAAAGAACTGTATCTCTTCTTGTAAAGGGATTTGTGATAGAACTGTTAAGACGTGATGACGAGCTTCCGGAAGAAAATTCAGAGGCAATAAAAGGAACGAATATGTCCCAGATAGCAACAGCACTCGATTACATGAACAAACATTATGCAGATCAGATAAAAGCAGGTGAACTTTCGTCACTTTGTAACATGAGTGAGACACATTTCCGAAGGCTGTTTGAGTCATATATCAATATGCCTCCTATGGAATATTTAAATCTTATCAGGGTACAGAAAGCCTGTGAGCTAATGAAAAAAACAAATGAGCCGATGGAGATTATCGCGCAAAAGTGTGGATTTACAACTCCGTCAACTTTTAACCGTAATTTCCGCAAATTTTTGAACACTTCGCCATATCAGTGGAAGATAAATCCGGAAAATTATGAACATAAATTGCTCAATTTTAGAATATCTGCACTAAAAGGATGGTGAAAAATAGAAGTTTTCGTATAATTTTGTACATTTATGATTGAAAATGCGCATTATTGTTTTGGATTTGTTCACATATAATGGTACTATATGGTTATAATGACTATGTAATCAAGAAACGGACATTAATTCGTAGTCAAAATGCCCAAAATTATAACAACGATTATGAATAGAATGTTAACAGGGTTCTTGCGAAAACTATCATTTTAGGGAGGAAGAAAAATGAAAAAGAAAGTAGTATCATTATTGTTAGTATCAACAATGGTTGCATCACTTGCAGTAGGATGTGGAAGCTCATCTTCATCATCAGATGGCACAGAGTCAGGAAGCTCAAGCAAGGCAACAACAGTTGATGACGGACACACATTAACAGTGTGGGCTTGGGATGCAAGCTTTAATATTCCAGCTCTTGAGGCAGCAGCAGAGGACTACAAAGCAAATGTAGATTCTGACTTTGTACTCAATATCGAGGAGCAGTCACAGTCATCTGATATTGAAACAGCTATTACAACAGCAGGTTCTGCAGGAGATTACAGTACTCTTCCTGATATCGTATTATTCCAGGATCATTACTTCCAGCAGTACCACAACAATTATCCGGATGCATGGGTTTCTGTGGATGACGCTGATATCACATGGGATGATTTCAGCCAGGAAAAATTATCATTCTCTACAATCGATGGAGAGCACTACGGTGTTCCAGTAGATAATGGAACAGTCATCTTTGCTTACAGAACAGATCTTCTTGAGCAGGCTGGATATACAATCGACGATATGACAGGAATCTCATGGGATAAATTCATCGAAGTAGGAAAGAAAGTATATGAGACAACAGGTAAGTACTTACTTTCTATGGATGGAGATGGAAACGACTTATTCTACATGATGCTTCAGGCAGAGGGTGTATCACAGTTTAAAGATGGCGAGCCAAACTTCACAGATAATGATACATTAAAAGAAGTTATGCAGACACTTAAAGATATGGTAGACAACAATGTACTTTATCTTGCAAATGACTGGTCAGATTACACAGATCAGACAATTCAGAATGACATGGTAGCAGGTGTTATGAATGGTAACTGGATCATTCCTACAATTGAAAAAGTTGAAGCAAACAGCGGAAAATGGGAGATCACATCTCTTCCAACACTTAAAGGTGGCGAGGGATATGCTTCAAACGGTGGTTCTTCACTTTACATCACAAGCAACTGCAAACAGACAGATCTTGCTAAGAAATTCTTAGCTTACACATTTGGTGGCGGATCTTATGAAGACAAAGGAACATCAGCTACATATGACAATGCACTTAAAGATGGTGGTGTTATCACAACATATACACCAGCTGGTAAATCAGATGTTTACAATGAAGGTGTTGAGTACTTCAACAATCAGCCAATCTACGCTAAGATCGTAGAGATGGGTGCTAATACAAAGACTGTAGAACAGAGTGATTTCCACTATGATGCTCGTAAGAAACTTGCAACAGCACTTATCAACATCACACAGAACGGTGCAGATATTGATTCAGAGATCAAGACAGCAGAAGATGACCTCAGATTCACAATGGGACTTTAATCTGTTAGCTTAATAACACTAATAAGGGAGCCATTTATATGACTCCCTTTTTTATCTCAAAGACTTGTAGTTAGGAGGCTTTTACAGTGAATAATAAGAAAAAAGGAATGAGCATAACAGGCAAGCAGAAGGCAGCTGGATGGATGTATCTTGCACCAGCTACAATACTCATTTTCATAATGAGCTTCTGGCCAATTATCCAGGCGGTTATAACGTCATTTAAGACAGGATCAAGCGCCAATATGAAGTGGGCAAATCCACTCACATACAACTACACAAGAATGTTTCAGGATGCTGTTTTCAAAAGATCTATCGGAAACACATTTTTATATTTAATCATCGAAGTGCCGATTATGCTTATACTGGCAATTTTACTGGCACAGTTACTTAATAATAAAGACCTTAAATTTAAAGGACTTTTCCGTACATGTGTATTCTTACCATGTGCAACATCACTTGTTTCATATGCATTGATTTTTAAATCTCTTTTTGCAACACAGGGACTTATGAATACAATCCTTGTTAAACTTGGAATATTAGAGAACAACTTCAACTTCCTTGGTACAGCATGGACTGCTAAGATCATCATCATAGTAGCTCTTATCTGGAGATGGACAGGATATAATATGGTGTTCTTTTTAGCAGGACTTCAGAATATTGAATATTCAGTTTATGAAGCTGCAAAGATAGATGGAGCTAACGGGTGGAAGACATTCTGGTCTATCACAGTTCCTCTTCTTCGTCCAACAATTGTTATGACAACAATCATGTCAATCAACGGTACATTACAGCTCTTCGACGAGTCAATGAACCTGACAAAGGGTGGACCGGCAAACGCAACAATTACAATGTCACATTATATTTATAATGGATCATTTGGTGAAGGTGTTGCGAACTTTGGATATGCTTCAGCTATGTCTGTTGTGGTATTTATAATGGTTGCAATACTGGCATTTATCAATCTGAAAGTAGGTGACAAGCGTGACTAAGAAAATACATGGATCTTCAATACAAAAAAGACTTATTCCAGCATACATTTTCCTTATTATAGTTTCGTTCATCTCAGTATTCCCATTCTACTGGATGATTTCAGCAGCTACCAATAAGTCGATTGATGTAGCTACCGGTAGAATAGCTCTTGGTGGTTACGCATTGGAAAACTTAAAAAAGCTTTTTGCATCACAGAACGTAATGCTAGGAATGAAAAATTCATTCATTAATGCAACAGTTCAGACACTTATAGCTTTGCTTGTCTGCTCTCTTGCAGGATACGGATTTGAGCTTTATCACGATAAGGCAAAAGATAAGCTGTTTTCAGTATTGCTTCTTGCTATGATGATTCCACAGGTTGCCACACTTATTCCTCTGTTTAAGATGATGACAAAACTGGGATTTACAAATACAGTATGGGGCTTCATGCTTCCGGCTATATCGACTCCGTTTCTTATCATGATGTTTAGACAGAATTCGCGTAACTTCCCAATTGATATCATGGAAGCAGCACGAATTGACGGACTTAGTGAGATTGGCATCTTCTTTAGAATGTATATGCCTGTACAGAAATCCACATACGCAGCAGCTGCAGTTATCACATTCATGAATGCATGGAACTCATATCTGTGGCCAAAGGTAATCCTTAACAAACCAGAGGCAATTACAATGCCGATGCTTATCGCAAACCTCGCAGCAGGTTATACAGTAGATTACGGCGTACTTATGATGGGCGTTCTTTTCTGCTCTATACCTACAATGGTTGTATTCTTCGTATTACAGAAGCAGTTTGCAGAGGGAATTACAGGATCTGTTAAATAAAATAATATTGTACAAATCAAGAAGGCAAATAATTTTTATTATTTGTCTTCTTCTCTTAAGGAGGACGCTTTCCACTTGGGGCAACATGACACCGGTTTTGGCATACAATATATTTCTCAGAAAAAATATGAAGTCAGCCACGGTGTTGGGATAGATTGGTTAGATAAAAGCTTTAAATGTCTTCATAAATTACCATAATAGAACACCGCGGCAGTTCATATTGTTTTCTTTGAAACACATTGTATACCTGCCGGTGGACGTAGACTGTGTAGTGGAAAGCTGTTTTTGGAGCGGCTTAAAATAAACTGATAAATAAAAAATAGGAGAGGATAACATGGAAAATTTTGATTTTAATATTGTGAAAAATCCGGAAATATTTCAGCAGAACAGACTTCCGGCACATTCTGACCATGTGTGTTACAGAAATGAGCTGGAGAAGATAAATGGCAGATCAAGTCTTAGAATGGACTTAAGTGGTCTGTGGAAGTTTGCCTATGCTAAAAATCAGAGTCTGGCTATAGAGGGATTCGAGGCAGCTGATTATGACTGCAGATACTGGGATGATATAAGAGTACCGGCTCATATCCAGATGGAAGGATATGATGTTCCGATTTATACAAATACGACATATCCATGGGAGGCTGACGAGGCTATAAGACCTGGTGAGATCCCAGTGATTTTTAATCCGGTTGCAAGCTATGTGAAGTATTTTACAATCCCGGATAATATGAAGGGGAAAAAGATATATATTTCTTTTCAGGGCGTGGAGAGTGGTTTTGCTCTGTGGCTTAATGGTCATTATGTGGGATACAGCGAGAATACATTTGATCCGGCAGAGTTTGATCTGACAGATTATCTTGTTGATGGAGAAAACAAGCTTGCTGTGCGAGTATGGAAATGGACATCAAGCAGTTGGTGTGAGGATCAGGATTTCTATAGATTTTCAGGAATTTACAGGGATGTATTTTTATATGCGATTCCTGAGGCACATGTATATGATCTGTCAGTTGTACCAACCCTCAATGACACATTCGATGAAGGAAATATAAACGTAGCGATAAAAGCACAGGGAAACGGTGTTGCAAATGTAAAACTCTATGAGCTAGGCAATCTGTCCGTTGAAAAATATGACAGGGCAAAGCTTCTCATGGAGGAGTTTGACATTCCACTCGAGGATGGAAAGCTCTGTGAGGCATCAGTAAATGTCAAAAATCCATTCCTCTGGAGTGCAGAGGAGCCAAACCTCTACGAGGTAAAGGTGATCGTAAAGGATACAGCGGGAAACGAGACAGAGTTTATCAGCCAGAGAGCCGGTTTCAGAAGATTTGAGATGTCTGACGGACTCATGAAATTAAACGGAAAACGTATCGTATTTAAGGGTGCAAACCGCCATGAATTCAGTTCTATAACAGGCCGTGTTCCTAATCATGATGAGGTAGTAAAAGATATTATTACCATGAAAAAGAACAATATTAATGCTATAAGGACAAGTCATTATCCTGATGATTCACTGCTATATGAACTTTGCGATATGTATGGACTTTACATGATCGCTGAGAATAATCTTGAGAGTCACGGTACTTGGGAGGCATATACAAAGGGATATGTTGATTTGGACTTTGTCGTGCCAAAGGATAAGCCGGAGTGGAGAGAAATGATGCTTGACCGCGTCAACTCATGCTATCAGAGAGACAAAAACCATCCTGCGATTCTTATCTGGTCATGCGGAAATGAGTCATACGGTGGTAAAACGATTTATGACATGTCACAGCTTTTTAGAGAGCTTGATCCATATCGTCTGGTACACTATGAGGGGGTATTTAACGATAGAAGCTACAATGACACAAGCGATATGGAAAGCCAGATGTATACACCGGCAGCCGGAATCGAAAAATTCCTTGCAGAGCATCCCCAAAAGCCGTTTATCTGCTGTGAGTACACACATGCCATGGGAAATTCCTGCGGTGCAATGCACAAATACACAGATCTTTCAGACCGCGAGCCTAGATATCAGGGCGGATTTATCTGGGATTATATAGACCAGTCGATCTACAAGAAGGACAGATACGGCAAGTGGTTCCTCACATACGGAGGAGATTTCGGTGACAGACCTACAGACGGAGATTTCAGTGGAAACGGAATAGCATACGGTGGAGAGCGAAACGAATCACCGAAGATGCAGGAAGTAAAATTCAATTATCAGAATATCTCTGTAGATTTTGAAAGCGACTATATTTTTACGGTTACAAACAAGAACTTATTTGTAAATACATCAAATTTTGATGCTTTTGCAATTTTACTTGCAGACGGTCAGGAAGTATGCCGCTCAAAGATAAAAATTGCTGTTGCGCCACTTGAAAAGGCAAATTATGAAGTGCCGGTTACATTAAAACATTCTATGGTTGATGTGGAAAAAGAGTATTGTATTATTATCTCATTTGTTTTAAAAGAGAATACGATATGGGAGAAATGCGGATATGAGATAGCTTTTGGACAGCATATGATAAAGAAGCCGGTTGTGCAGTATTCATGCGACAAGTCAGTTGAGCTTGTGGTTGGAAACGGAAATATTCTTGTTCGCGGAGAGAATTTCAAGGCACTTTTCTCAAGAATGAACTTAGGACTCGTGTCATACGTATATGGTGGAGTTGAAATGCTTCCAAATACGATTCCACTGCCAAACTTTTGGAGAACACCGACAAACAATGATTCGGGAAATATGATGCCACAGCGTTATGCACAGTGGAAGATAGCCAGCATGTATGTGACCACTCGTCAGGATCAGCGTTTTGCCGATACCTCACCAAAGGTAGAAAAAAATGAAAACAATATATCTGTGACTTACACATATTTCATGCCGACCACACCGCAGAGCTCTTGCGAGCTGACTTATAAAGTGTTTGGTGACGGTACTATCGAGACAACACTCTCATATGATCCTGTCAAGGAACTTGGGGATATGCCTGAGTTTGGTATCATGTTTAAGCTTGATGCAGACTATGATACGGTAAAATGGTATGGACTCGGACCACAGGAGACATATGCAGACAGACAGCATGGCGGCAAGTATGGTGTATACGAGAATAAAGTTGCAGACAATGTCGCAGAGTATCTTGTTCCACAGGAAAGCGGCAACAAGTGCGGTGTAAGATACGCAAAGGTAGTGGATAAAAAGGGCAGAGGAATGATCTTCTTCGGAGACGAGCTTTCATTCTCGGCACTTCCATACACACCACATGAGCTGGAAAATGCGGCTCACCATTTTGAACTTCCACCAGTACACTATACCGTTGTACGCGTGGCAAAACAGCAGATGGGTGTTGCCGGAGATGATAGCTGGGGATCACATACACATCCTGAGTATCTTATCGATGTTTCAAAGAAACTTGAATTTACATTCTGTTTCAAAGGAATATGATTAAAGGGTCAAAAGGTAACATTGATGCATGTAGTAATCTGATTAATCATAAATGAGTGGCAAAATACTTTTTGACACTCATATCATATAATTAAAATAAGGAGAACACATAATGACAAAATTCATCAAAGGAATGGATCTGTCCACTCTGCTCGAGCTTGAACGTTGTGGAGCAAAATACTATGAGGACGGAAAAGAGAAAGACATCCTCGATATCATGCGAGATCATGATGTTGACACTATCCGTCTTCGTCTGTGGAATGATCCAAAGTCCGAGGAAGGCGAGCCTTACGGTGCCGGAAATAATGATCTATCTGAGACTATCGCTATCGGAAAGAAAGTTACTGATGCGGGATTTGGAGTACTTTTAAATTTCCACTACAGTGATTTCTGGGCTGATCCGGGTAAACAGATCAAGCCTAAGGCATGGAAGGATTTTGGTGTGGACGAGCTTGAGCAGGCTGTATATGATTTTACACTAAAAAACCTTACAAAGATTATAGAGGCTGGTGTAAATGTCACAATGATCCAGGTCGGAAATGAGCTCTCAAACGGACTTCTCTGGCCAGAGGGACAGGTGCCAAACTACGATAATATCGCAAAATTTGTAAATGCTGGAATTCGTGCATGCCGCAAAGTCAACGCAGATATTCCGATCATGATCCATCTCGATAATGGAGGAAATAATGAGCTTTATGTCAGATGGTTTACAAATTTCATTGAAAGAGGAGAAGAGTTTGAATATATCGGACTTTCATATTATCCGTTCTGGCATGGATCACTCGATCAGCTTGAGTTTAATATGAACGATATTGCAAAGCGTTTCAACAAGGATCTCATCATCGCAGAGGTATCTATGGGCTTTACAATGGATAGTTATCAGGATTATGAGAAGCTTTCAGATTCAGAGCGCAAGGGCTATGCAACAAAACCGGAGCTTGTTGAAAAGATCGACTACCCTATGACTATTCAGGGACAGGCTGATTTTACAGCGGATTTCCTTAACAGAGTGGCAAATGTAGTTGATGACCACGGAAAAGGATTTTTCTGGTGGGAGCCTGCATGGATTCCTGTACCAGGTTCAGGCTGGGCAACACCTGCATCGCTTAAGTACATGAACGATCCGGGACCATGCGGAAATGAGTGGGCTAATCAGGCACTTCTTGATTATGATGGAAATGTGTTGCCGGCATTCGAGGTTATAAAGAACTTTAAAAAATAATATTATGATAATTAGGAAAAGAGGCTTTACACATACGAGACTACGAATGTGGAGTCTCTTTTCTTATGTATAGGTAATGATGATGTTGTTTCTCATAGAGAAAAAACAGAAATAGAAATATGTAATTTTGTTGCATGATCTCATTTGTTATGTTGCATATTCATTTCTATGTATTGCAAACTAAAAATGTGCAGTTATAATAAAGATATAAAGAAAAACGAAATATTTTGACTATCAATTTAAAGCAAATACAATCAGTAAAGGAGAAGAAAAAATGATACAGCAGAAAGTATTAGACAAATTCAAAGATCTTTTTGGAGCAGAGGGGGATATCAGAGTATATTTTGCTCCGGGACGAGTTAATCTTATCGGTGAGCACACTGATTACAACGGAGGACATGTTTTCCCATGCGCACTTACAATCGGTACATATATGGCAGCAAGAAAACGTGAGGACAGAAAGCTTCGTTTCTACTCAATGAACTTCGACAATTTAAGCGTTATCGAATCTTCACTTGATGAGTTTACACCAGATCCAAATGGCCTTTGGACTAACTATCCAATGGGTGTTATGTGGGCTTTCGAAGGCCGTGGAATGAAGCTTGAGACAGGTCTTGATATCGTTTTATACGGAAATATTCCTAACGGATCAGGACTTTCATCATCTGCTTCACTCGAGGTTGTCACAGGATATATGTTAAAAGATCTTTACGGATTTGACGTTACAAAGCAGGATCTTGCACTTATCGGACAGTACTCAGAGAACAACTACAACGGATGTAACTGCGGTATCATGGATCAGTTTGCATCTGCAATGGGTAAAAAAGACAATGCCATTTTCCTTGACTGCAACACACTTGATTTCGAGTATGCACCGATCGCGCTTGACGGAGCAAAGATCGTTGTAACAAACAGTATGGTTAAGCACAGCCTTGTAACAAGTGCTTACAATGACAGAAGAAATGAGAGCGCGCAAGCACTTAAGGATCTCCAGAGTGTATGCGATATCCAGACACTCGGTGATCTCACAGAGGAAGAGTTCGAGGCTCACAAGGATGCCATCAAGGATGAGATCGCGCGCAAGAGAGGAAAACACGCAGTTTACGAGAACCAGCGTACTATCAAGGCTGTAAAGGCATTAAAAGATAACGACATTGAGACATTCGGTAAACTTATGAACGCATCACACGTTTCACTCCGCGATGATTATGAGACATCCTGCCCTGAGGTTGATGTACTTGTTGACGAGGCATGGAAGATAAATGGTGTTATCGGATCACGTATCACAGGAGGCGGATTCGGTGGATGTACAGTCAGCATCGTAAAGGATGAGGCTGTAGATGAGTTCAAGGAGAAACTTGCAGCAGCATATCAGGAGAAGGTTGGAAAAATACCTGAGTTCTATGTAGTTTCAATCGGAGACGGTCCAAGCCGCCTTGCATAGAAATCATGCAAAAAATATAATTTTTAATGGGTAAGGAGCAAGACATGATTCAGGAGAGAATATTAGAATTAGTAAAATATGGTCTTACAACAGGACTTATTGATCCTGCTGATGAGGTATATACAGTAAACAGACTTCTCGAGGTGCTCGGAGTGGATGATATCGAGGATGAGACTTTTGAGAAAGTGGCAGCACAGCCTGCATGGACACAGGAAGAAGCTGAAAGCCGGCTCGAGGATATACTTGAGGATATGATGAGATATGCATATGACAATGGCATCATGAAAGAAAACAGCATTGTATACAAGGATCTTTTTGATACAAAGCTTATGGGCTGCCTTGTACCTGCACCAAGCGTTGTCAGAGCAAAATTCAAAGATCTCTACGAGAATGAGTCATCACTTAAAGCTACAGATTATTTCTACAAATTAAGCTGTGACAGCAATTACATCAGACGTCAGAGAATTAAAAAGGACCAGAAATGGACAACAGATACAGAGTACGGCACACTTGATGTTACGATTAACCTCTCAAAACCTGAGAAAGATCCAAAAGCCATCGCAGCCGCTAAAAATGCAAAACAGAGTGCATATCCAAAATGCCAGCTCTGCAAGGAGAACGAGGGCTATGCAGGCCGCGTAAACCATCCTGCAAGGCAGAACCACAGAATTATCCCTGTTACAATAAACAACAGCCAGTGGTTTTTCCAGTACTCACCATATGTATACTACAATGAGCACTGCATCGTGTTCAATTCACAGCATACACCAATGAAGATCGAGCGTGCCACATTTGGAAAGCTTCTTGACTTTGTGACACAGTTTCCACATTATTTTGTAGGATCAAATGCTGATCTTCCGATAGTAGGAGGTTCAATCTTAAGCCATGATCATTTCCAGGGCGGTCATTATACATTTGCCATGGCAAAAGCACAGATCGAGAAAAAGATTACATTCAAAGGCTATGAGGATGTTGAAGCCGGTATCGTAAAATGGCCTATGTCAGTTATCAGAATAAAATCAGCCGACAAGGATAAACTTATCGATCTTGCCGACAAGATCCTTCTTGCATGGAGAGGCTATACAGACGAGGATGCATTTATCTTTGCCAAGACAGACGGAGAGCCACACAACACTATCACACCTATCGCAAGAAGACGTGACGGAGATTTCGAGCTTGACCTTGTACTCAGAAACAACATCACAACAGAGGAGCATCCTCTCGGAGTATATCATCCACATGCTCACCTTCACCACATCAAGAAGGAGAACATCGGACTTATCGAGGTAATGGGACTTGCCGTACTTCCAGCCCGCTTAAAAGGTGAGATGGCAGAGCTTAAAGAGGCAATCCTTACAGGAAAAGACCTTCACTCAACGCAGACACTTGCTTCTCATGCAGCATGGGTAGAGGGATTCCTTCCAAAATATGACAAGATTGATGAGTCAAACATCACAGATATCATCAATGAGGAGATCGGACTTGTATTCAAGGAAGTACTTGAGTGTGCCGGAGTGTACAAATGTACAGAAGAGGGACGCGCTGCATTCCAGAAGTTCATAGATGCTGTAAATTCATAATTTATGGCTAATACTACGTAAATGGCTGCTACACCGTACTCCATTTCACGCAAGTACTACGCAGCTAAGAAGCTGTAAAAATTATGTTTTAGATTATTTAAGAATGACACAACCGTCGATTACGTGCCGTCCGTGGCACGGAATCGCCTTGCCTCTGCATCCGTGCAGGGGCATTGTTGTGTGTTGACATAATTCTTACAGCCTCTTAGTCGCGTAGTACTTGCGAAATCCACAGTATTGCACCTCACGCTTCCCGTAGATTTAGCTATAACCTTACGCAGCAACCTGCAATTTCTTAAGTTTGTTGAGGCAATGTATAAATGCCGGCACAAGAAACGCATCTGCAAAGATCCATGCAAGCGGACTTGCAAAGCATGCTGCTGAAAATCCAAAGATCGGTACAAAAGCAAGTCCGACAAGCGAACGTGCGATCATTTCTGCCACACCGGCAAACATCGCAAACCCTGAAAATCCCATACCCTGAATAGCAAATCTGACTGTATTTACGAGAACAAGCGGCACATAGAAGATTGCATTTGTAAGCAGGAATTGATGAGCTTGTGTTATTACGGCAGTTTCGCTAGGATCTACAAATAGATATATTAGATAATTGCATGTAAAATACAGTATTACAAAAATCACAATTGCATAAACAGAACCGAGGAGCGATGCTGAAACCAGTCCTTTTTTGACACGGTTGAATTCTCCAGCACCAACATTCTGACCGCTGTAGGTAGCCATTGTAGAGCCGAGTGCGTCAAACGGACACATCACAAACATGGATATCTTGCTGCCGGCTGTCATGGATGCAACTGCGGTAGATCCGAGAGTATTTACGGAAGTCTGCAGGATGACACTGCCGATCGCTGTAATAGAGTACTGGAAACCCATAGGAAATCCCATGATAACAAGATTTCTTACATATTGTGAAGCAAGCTGCCAGTCATCTCTTGAGACATGCAGCAGTGTGACTTTTTTTATTATGTAAATAAGGCAGAGTACACCGGATATTGCCTGAGACAATACGGTGGCAAAGGCTGCGCCAAATACACCCATGTTAAATACGAGTATGAAAAGCAGATCAAGTCCGATATTTAATACTGCCGAGATCACAAGGAAAATGACAGGTATAACCGAGTTCCCGAGTGAACGTAGATAGCCTGAGAGCAGGTTGTATAGTATCGTGGCAGGTATTCCGGCAAAGATCACGATAAGGTACTGATATGCCAGATCATATATGTCATCAGGTGTGCGCATCCAGCTAAGGATATTTCCACAGAACAGGACGGTGAGAGTTGTCATAATTATTGCAATGATAATGGACACAACTGCCGCATTTCCGACATATTTTTTTAAGCCTTTTTCATCTTTGGCTCCGAAACGCTGTGCGATAGGAAGCGAAAATCCAGCACATACGCCCTGGCAAAATCCGATGATAAGAAATGTGATACTTCCAGTAGAGCCAACGGCTGCAAGAGCTGATACACTTAGGAATTTTCCTACTATAATGGTATCCATGAGGCTGTAAACCTGCTGGAAAAGCATTCCGAGAAGCAGTGGAAGCGAAAATCCCAGAATAAGTCTGGTTGGTGAACCAACTGTAAGATCCTTTGAATTATTTTTGGACATTATTTATAATCCCCCTTGATAAAAAAATACGAAATTACGGGTGAATTTACCGACTAAGAGTAATATACAACCTTTACAAAAATATGTAAATGAGGTAAAGTTAATTCATTAGCATTTTTTTGTAAACATACGGAGGACGCAGATGAGAGACTGGGAAGAAAACGTCAGAAAAGTTGTCCCTTATACACCTGGAGAGCAACCAAAGTCTGACGGAGTAATTAAATTAAATACAAATGAAAATCCATATCCACCGGCTCCGGGAGTAAAAAAGGTGTTAGAGTCATTCGATGTGGATGCTCTTAGACTTTATCCGGATCCAAAGATCGAGAAGCTTGTTGATGCGATAGCTGATTTTTACGGAATTGACAGCTCTAAGATATTTGTCGGAGTAGGATCGGATGATGTACTTGCCATGATTTTCATGACATTTTTCAATTCAAAGAAACCAATCCTTTTTCCTGACATTACATATTCGTTTTACGATGTCTGGGCAGATATGCTCCGCATACCATATGAGCAGATACCGCTTGCAGAGGATTTTTCCATTGTGTCATCGGATTATTACAGGGCAAATGGTGGGGTAGTGTTTCCTAACCCAAACGCACCGACTGGAAAACTCATGCCGCTTGATCAGATCGTTGACATCATAGAGCACAATCAGGATGTCATAGTTGTTATAGATGAGGCGTACGTGGATTTTGGAGGAGAGAGCGCACTGCCTCTTATCGATAAGTATGACAACGTGATCGTGGTACAGACATTTTCAAAGTCACGTTCATTGGCAGGTTCAAGAGTAGGCTTTGCAATGGCAAATCCTGTTTTGATAAAATACTTAAATGACGTAAAATATTCGTTTAATTCATATACAATGGACAGAGTAACAATAGAAGCCGCCACCGCTGCAATAAGCGACAGAGCATACTTTGAGGAAACAACAGCAAAAGTCATAAAGGCACGCGAGTGGACAAAGGAACAGCTTAAGAGACTCGGATTTACATTCTGTGACTCAAAGAGCAATTTTATATTTGCAAAGCCGGCAAATGTATCGGCTACAAAGCTTTTCGAGGATTTAAAAGAAAAAAAGATCTTCGTAAGACATTTCAACTCACCTGAGCGGATAAACGACTATCTGCGCATAACAATAGGTACAGATGAGCAGATGCAGACATTAATCAGATTTTTGGAGAATTATCAATGTTAAAAAATTATTTTTATATCTTTTTTATTTCAATGGTACCGCTTATTGAGCTAAGAGGAGCGATTCCGGTATCACAGGTGCTCGGACTTCCGATAGTGCCATCATTTATCGTATGTATACTTGCCAATATGATACCGGTTCCTATCATATATCTTTTTGCAAGAAAGGTGCTTGAATGGGGAGCGGATAAGCCGGTGATAGGTAAATTTTTTACATTCTGCCTTGAAAAAGGAGAGAAAGGTGGAAAGAAACTTCAGGCAAAGGCCGGAAGAGGTCTTTTTGTTGCACTTTTACTGTTTGTAGGAATTCCATTACCAGGAACTGGAGCCTGGACAGGAACACTTGCAGCCAGTATACTTGACATGGATTTTAAATCTACAGTGGCAGCCGTAATGCTTGGAGTATTGCTTGCAGGAATGATCATGATGATCGTAAGCCTTGCGGGAGTATCAATTTTTCTATAGTAAGAAAAGCCATTATAATTGTAAGAAATCTGTTTACTTTAAAACTTTAATATGTTAAAATAATCTCTGTAATAAATCGTATGAAGAAGGAGTACACGATGAGCAAAAATCTTAGAACAGAAGCGGTAGATCATTTGTTTGATGCTATTTTGTGTCTCAAAGATAGAGCAGAATGCTATACATTTTTTGAGGATGTTTGTACGGTAAATGAGCTCTTTTCTCTATCACAGAGATTTGAAGTGGCAAAGATGCTTAGAGAGCAGAAAACATATCTGGATATCGCGGAAAAGACAGGTGCGTCAACAGCGACTATCAGCCGTGTCAACAGATCTCTCAACTATGGCAATGATGGATATGACATGGTATTCCAGCGTATGGAAGGCAATGATCAGGAGTAGTTTTTAATTTAAGGGGGATTTATAGGACGTTACAGTAATATATTTATATGTATTAAAAAGCAGGTTTTTTAAAAGCCTGCTTTTTTAATATCTTAAATGTGATTATTATATTGTTTACTTCTTTTTGGCTGAGTCCTTTTTGTCAGCTCCACCAGCTTTATCAGACTTTTTACTATCAATATCTGCGGAATTTAACTGATCTATCATCCGCTCTATGATCATTTTTTTGATGTAGACGTCGTAGCTTAGCATACAGATAAAGCTAAATGTATGCAGAAATTTCTGATCCTCCTGTGGAAAATCGGAAAAGGTTTCACCGGCAATTTTATATTTTTTGCCAAGATCCTTAAGGAGTTTCTGAGACTCTTCTGACTCGAGACCAAAAACCTCATTATACACATCCTGCATTGTAAATCCATCGTCATTGCCGAAATATTTGTCGGTAAGTGGGTTTAGAATAGAACGGATATCATTAATGCTTAGTATATTCTTGAAATAGTAGATAAATAAGAGAGTAAGAACATGTTCCTTAGAATACTTCTTCTTGTCAGGAGAAGGGAGCAGATTGTTCTTAGCATAGTTGTTTATCATGGTCTTAGTAAGGATTTTGTCACTTTCATAGCGTTTTGAGGCAGCAAGCTGCTCATCCATAAAGGTAGTGACCTGATCCATGTAGAGATCTATATTCGGAATATCCTCTGGTTTTATGTAATCTATGGATTTAAGCTGTGTTAATAAGTCTATAAGAAATTCTTTAATGTCGTTCTCCATTTCATCACCTCAGTATCTTATTATATAGTAGCCATGAGCAAAACTCCACATACTCAGTATTTATGCAGGTTTGCGAGGCATGG
>CAVICC010000037.1:0-26832 GCA_963641405.1 bacterium
GATAGAGCAACGGCCTTCTAAGCCGTGGGTCGGGGGTTCGAATCCCTTCGGGCACGTTTGCGATTATTGCTTGACCTTTGGGTCGATACAGTATATAATAGCAAAGCATTAATTGCATATGGTAGGTATGGCGTAGTTGGTTATCGCGTCGGATTGTGGTTCCGAAGATCGAGGGTTCGAGTCCCTCTACCTACCCTTTTTTCTTTTTTCATGGCAGCATGGATAGAACTAATGGGCTATCGCCAAGCGGTAAGGCACAGGATTTTGATTCCTGCATTCGTTGGTTCGAATCCAACTAGCCCTGTTAATTAAATATATGGGATATTAGCTCAGGTGGTAGAGCACTTGACTTTTAATCAAGTTGTCCGGGGTTCGAATCCCCGATGTCTCATTAGAAAAAGAAAACCATCACTCGTAAGGGTGATGGTTTTCTTTTTCTATTTATATACTCAAACTTCCCACATGTAAAATGTTGATAGCACCACACCTAAATAATGTGTGGGAAGTTTGGGTTACATATATGGATTAAACTCCACACAGCCTGTTTACCTGTCTTTTTTTATCACAGTAACAGTGATATAATATCATTATCACAAACTCAAGGAGATGAAATAAATGTGGGTATTATATGCCTTTGGATCTGCCATATTTGCCGGTCTGACATCTATACTGGCAAAATGCGGTATCAAAAAAACTGATTCAAATATAGCAACAGCGATCAGGACGATCGTAGTTTTGATATTTTCGTGGATCATGGTATTTGTCGTTGAAGCGCAGGGGCAGATCACGGATGTATCGGCAAAAACATGGATCTTTCTGATGCTTTCTGGAGCCGCAACCGGAGCTTCATGGCTCTGTTATTTCAGGGCACTTCAGATCGGTGATGTAAACAAGGTAGTGCCGATCGACAAGTCAAGTACAATACTTACCATCATACTTGCATTTATCTTTTTTAAAGAGGAGATAAGCGCACTCAAGCTGGTATGTGTCATACTTATAGCGATCGGTACATATATGATGATCACCAAAAAGGAGACATCAGTGGAAGAGCAGAATAAGGCAAAAGGCTCTCATAGCTGGCTGTTTTATGCAGTGTTGTCGGCTATTTTTGCAAGTCTTACTTCAATACTTGGAAAAGTCGGCATAGAGGGGATCAATTCAAACCTCGGAACAGCGATCAGGACGATAGTTGTACTTATCATGGCATGGATCGTTGTTTTTGTCACAGGAAAACAGCACACTGTAAAGCAGATTGAGAAAAAAGAGCTTGGCTTTATCTGTCTTTCGGGACTGGCAACAGGTGGTTCATGGCTCTGCTATTACAAGGCATTGCAGGACGGACTTGCGAGCGTGGTAGTACCTATCGACAAACTCAGCATAGTAGTGACTATCGTATTCTCATACATAGTATTCAAAGAAAAGCTGACGATGAAATCATTTGCGGGACTGGTGCTTATTATTGCGGGTACACTGCTTATGCTGTTGTAGTGTACTTTCCAGAGGGATGTTCTTCGAAAATAAAAAAATATCTTGACGTATCCATATTTTTTTATTATTATTGTTAACCATAGAGAAGAAGGAGGTTGACATTAATGACATCAAAAACAAAATCACTGGTATATTGTGGGCTGTTTACAGCACTTATAGCTGTCGGAGCGTTTATCAAAATACCTATTCCGGTAGTACCTTTTACATTGCAGTATCTGTTTACGATGTTGGCGGGACTGTTGCTTGGACCGAGGCTTGGGGCACTTGCTGTTACATTTTACATGGTGCTTGGACTGATCGGACTGCCGATATTTGCCGAGGGAGGCGGTATCTGGTACATATTCAAGCCTAGCTTTGGCTATATCATAGGTTTTATAGCCGGTACATTTGTGACAGGATATATAGCACAGCAGATGAAGAAAAAAACCGTGATAAACTATCTGCTTGCCAATCTGGCAGGACTGTTTTTCGTGTATGCGATAGGAATGATCTATTACTACATTATCTGCAATTTTGTGATAAACACACCGATAGCCGTATGGCCGCTGTTCTTATACTGCTTTGTCTTAGCTGTACCGGGAGATCTGGCCCTGAGCATACTCGGAGCACTGATGGTAAAGAGGGTAAAGCCGATACTTGGCATTGAAGCGGTCGCCATGAAATCGAGAGCATAGTTATAAAAGAGCATATGAGTGCGTGAATTTGTAATAATGCCTGAATGAATTTATAAAACGAATATATTCAGAACGAGAGAAAAAGGATACGAAGGAGATAAAAATGGATGCAATAACACTGGCACAGGAGATCATAGACGGAAGGAGGATCACAAGGGATGATGATCTGGCATTTTTCCTGACCTGTGATCTGGACGAGCTTTGTAAGGGCGCGGATATGATTAGGGAAAAGTTTGTCGGAGACAAGGTCGATCTGTGTTCGATAATCAACGGACGGAGCGGAAAATGCCCGGAGGACTGCAAATACTGCGCACAGTCAGCCCATCACCACACTGACTGTGAAGTATATGATTTTCTGCCTGAGGAGAAGATACTCGAGGCTTGCAGGATGAACGAAAATGAGGGTGTGGACAGATTTTCAATCGTCACTGCGGGGAAAGCACTGACAGGTGAGGAGTTTGACAAGGCGATACACGCATACGAGACGATGAACAGAGAGTGCAATATCGATCTGTGCGCATCTATGGGATTTTTAAGTGCCGAGCAGATTCACAGACTGCACGAGGCAGGGGTGAGCAGTTATCATCACAATATAGAGACTTCAAAGCGCAATTTCCCGAATATATGCACCACACACACATACGACATGAAGATAGAGACACTTAAAAAGGTAAAAGCAGAGGGCATGTATGTCTGTTCAGGTGGCATTATCGGAATGGGCGAGACCTGGGAGGACAGACTGGATATGGCAGTAAGCCTTGCAGAGGTTGGTGTGGATTCTATACCGATAAACGCACTTATGCCGATCCCAGGTACACCGCTTGAGGGACTTGAGCGTATCAGTGAGCCGGATATACTGCGTACCATTTCATTTTTCAGATACATAAACCCAAAGGCAGACATACGGCTTGGAGCCGGCCGCGCCTTGCTCACAAATGACGGAGAACTTGCATTTAAGTCAGGTGCATCTGCTACGATCACAGGAAATATGCTTACTACGGTAGCCTGTGCCACGATAAGAAGTGACCGCCAGATGCTTGAGGATATCGGCAGAGACGTAACCCCTGAATATTGGAAGTAGATGGAGAAAATAAAATGAGCAGATCATTATTTATAACAGGAACCGGAACTGACATAGGAAAGACCTATGTTGCCGGACTTATAGTAAAAAAGCTGGCAGATGCAGGAAAAAAAGCCGCATATTATAAAGCTGCCATGAGTGGAAATGATAGAAGAGAGGACGGGACACTCATACCGGGTGATGCACTCTTTGTGCAGCAGACATCAGGGATAAAGCAGCCGCTTGAGGAAATGTGTCCATACATTTACGAGAATGCATATTCACCACATCTGGCATCACGTATCGAGGGACATCCGGTGGAAATGCCGGTGGTAAAGGCAGGATATGAGGATGTCTGCAAAAAGTATGATTATATCACCATGGAGGGCAGCGGTGGGATACTCTGTCCGATATGTTTTGACGAGGCAAAGATACAGCTTGAGGATGTGATAAAAGAGCTTGATATGCCTTCTATCATAATCGCGGATGCCGGACTTGGCACGATAAACAGTGTGGTGCTTACGGTAGAATATATGAAGGCGCATGAGCTTCCAGTAAAGGGCATTATATTCAACAATTATCATCCGGGGAATGTGATGGAGGATGACAATATCTACATGTGCGAATATATGACAGGACTTCCTACACTGGCAAAGGTAAAGCCGGGCGATACAGAGCTTGATATAGACGCGGAAGTACTTGCTGGTTTATACGAGTGATATAAGTATACTACAGTTGATAATAGCGGGTTACTGCTAAGTGAGAGCGGTAACAACAGTGCGGTATATATCAGAAAAAGGAGAAAAGATTATGATATGGTATCCATATGAACAAATGAAAACTATGAAAGCGCCTTACAAGATCGTTGATGCCGATGGTGTTTATCTATATACCAAAGACCAGAAACTGATCGACTCGGTATCATCGTGGTGGTGCATGATACACGGTTACAAGCATCCTGAGCTTACAGCAGCCATAAAGGAGCAGGCAGATCATTTCTGTCATGTTATGCTAGGAGGCCTTACACATGATCCGGTACAGAAATTATCAAAAAAGCTAGAGGAATTCCTGCCGGGAGATCTTGACTATTGCTTTTTCTCAGATTCGGGAAGTGTGGCTGTAGAAGTATCGCTTAAGATGGCATTGCAGTACAACGCCAATCAGGGTAGGAAAAGACCTCTCGTACTTGCGTTAGAACACGCTTACCACGGAGATACATTTAAGGCTATGGAAGTGGGCGATGATGAGGATTATCATTTTGCATTTGAGGAGAAAACGGGAGTAGTACACATTCCAACAGAGATCCCGGCACTCGAGGAGACTTTTGAGAAATATCACGAAAAGCTTAACTGCTTTATAGTGGAGCCGCTTTTACAAGGAGCGGGCGGAATGAGGATGTATGATATATCTTTCCTTGAAAGAGCAAGACAGCTGTGCGATAAGTATGATGTGCTTCTCATCTTTGATGAGGTGGCAACAGGCTTCGGACGTACAGGCAACAGATTTGTTGCTGATCTGGTTCTTCCCGATATACTTGTGCTTGGAAAAGCACTGACAGGAGGCTATATTGGTCATGCCGTTACAGTGGCAAATCACAAGGTATTTGATGCATTTTACAGTGACAATGACAGACACGCGCTGATGCACGGACCTACATTCATGGGAAATGCACTCGCCTGTGCGGTAGCACTCAAAGGCATAGAGATATTTGAGCGTGAGGATTACATGAGCAAGGTCAAAAAGATCGAGGAGATCTCAAAGCGCGAGATGGCGGATTTTACAGATCCACGTATCAAAGAGGTACGTATCATGGGCGGCTGTACCTGTGTGGAGGTGTACGATCCTGCTGTACTTTCGGGTTTCCAGCAGTTTGCGTATGAACGAGGCGTATTTTCAAGACCGTTTTTGTCATATATGTACTCTATGGTGCCATATGTGATAGAGGAGGCAGAGCTGGTAAAGATATTTGATGTCATGAAAGAATGGTTTGCCAGATAAATGCAATGAAAATGTAAAAAATATATTATAAGTGCGTATAATCGTAATGATTGTACGCATTTTTTTAGTATAAACAGGTCAGTTTGGTTGCGGAATTAAAGGTTTTATTATATAATGTATAAATGTTGTAGGAAATTTTACCTAAAGAAAGATCGGAAAAGGGGAAAAATGGCTGTGCGAACAGAGCGCATGAAAGAAATTCTGGATATAAGATTTGAGGATCCGGAGAAAGAAAAAGAATTATGTATACAGATGCTTTCTGAAAAATATGACAGATATACAGAGGCCTTTGCAAGGACATATCTTGGAGACGCATGTCACACATTGGGACAGATAGACCAGGCTTTGATCGAGCTTAGCAAGGCACTTGATATTTCAGAGACAGATGAATATGAAGACCTTCTGTTTATCCTCTACAATCTGATAGGCATTATTTATATGTACAATGATGATGAGCAGAGCGCACTTGATTATTTTTTCAACGGAATTGCTTTAGCCGAGAAAATGAACGATGAGATGATGCAGGCAACTCTGCTTTCAAATATTGCATATGTGTACAGGGGTGCAGGTGCATATGACAAGGCAGAGAAGATGACGGACGAGTTCTATCATATGATATGTGAGTCATCTGATAACGAGTCCAATGCTGAGCTTGACAAGATAAGCTATGAGTTTGATAAAGTATGGCTTTACCTGCGCCAGAACAGA
This sequence comes from bacterium, assembly GCA_963641405.1. Taxonomy (GTDB): domain Bacteria; phylum Bacillota; class Clostridia; order Lachnospirales; family Lachnospiraceae; genus Roseburia. Next base: position 5,929 of record CAVICC010000037.1, read on the forward strand.
TTAGATGAAGCATGGGAACTTATGCAGCGCAAAGAAATACTTAGCAGCCAGCGTGAAGAAAAGTATATAAATGCAGCGACATATTATGGAATGAAAAAAGAGCGCGAAAAGTGTGTATCATGTATTGATGCAGCGATGGCTTCCATAAGTCACGATATCAACAAGTATGAATGTTTAATATATCAGTTTGAAATGATAAAAACAGCCATAGATGCTGAGCTGTATGAAAAGGCACTTGAGATATCGATGGTATCCGAAAACATCCTGAAAGAGTATGGAAATGTGGAAAAGTGGACGAAGCTGCTTGAATACCGCATAGAAATATATGAGGCATTGGGGCAGAAAGAAAAATTAAAAGAGGCATACGAAGAGTATTACAAATATGATGTCAGGCTGACTAAAAAGAAAAGAAATGCTGCCATGATCAGAGTAAGAAGAAAAATGGAGCTGATACATGAGATCGATAAGAAAAAGCAGATAGAAAAAAGACAGTCTGAGCTGGCAGATAAGCGCGGTATAGATGAACTTACCGGGTTGTACAATAGGTGGGGAATAAGGAATAGAATAGAAAAGCTGTATCGTGAAAACAAAAATTCTGACACTCTGCTTACAGTTGCCATTGTTGATGTTGACTTCTTTAAAGAATATAATGACACATATGGACATATCGCAGGTGACAGATGTCTAAAAAGCGTTGCACAAGTCTTGAAAAAAAATATAGCATCAAATGGAATATTGGGACGATATGGTGGAGATGAATTTTTTATTGCAGTAAAAGATGCAGATCTTGAAGAAGTCGAAGCAGTTTTTTCAAAGATAAAAGCGGATCTGGCGGCTGAAGATATTCGAAACATTAAGTCAAAAGTATCAGACCGGGTAAGCGTCACAATTGGAGGAGTTGTCACAAAACTAGATAGTGGCATGGATTTTACTGATTATATACATGAGGCAGATATGATATTGTATGAAGTGAAAAAAAGCTCAAGGAATGGCTATAGGGTTAAGAAAATATATGAATAAGAAAGATGAAATAATTAAATATCGCTTTTCGGATCCTAAGAGAGCAAATGATATATGTAGAGATCTGCTTCAACACGGAATCCAGTCTGGAAATGACTATGAAATAGCATATGCGTATCTTTACATGGGAGATACATATTTTTCAATGGGCAAAATGGATGAGGCAGTGAAATATCTGATGATGTCTGAAAAGTTGCATAGAGAGAATGGGTTTGATGATCTATTGACTAGAACTTGCAACATACTTGGAGTCATATATGTAAATATGGGGGATATACTCCTTGCTATGGAATACTATCACGAGGCAATGGAAATCGCAAAAAAGACAAATAACTTCCTGCTACTTGCCATGATCTGCAATAATTTAGGTGCATTATTCTCTAATATAGATGACCAGGTGGAAGCAGCAGAGTATTACAGAAAATCATATAAATACTGTACCAAATGCAGTGATGATGGGAATATGCCTTTTAACAGCCTGCTTCTTCACATGAATATATGCGAGGGATTAAGAGGCGAAAAACGTTATGAACAGGAAAAACAATATCTTGAGAATGTTGTAGGGGATATTGATTTGGATAAGGAGCTGCCTTTTGAACAGATCACAATAATTCATGTATATGCCATGCTTTACTTTGAGCTTGAAGAGTATGACAAAGCATATGAAGAATGCATGAAAATTTTGAATTTTGAAACTGTAGATTTAAATGACGTGGAACTGTTTGACGATTATCTGGACATTGCGAAGATACTTCTTAAGATGAATAGATTGGAGAATATCCAGTCTGTGGTCAATATACTAGACGAAATGGCAGAGAATACTGACATTGACAGCAGAAGACTTAAGCTTTGTGATTTTCGTATTCGCTTATACGAAATGACAGGTCAAAAGGAAGAAAGGGAAGAGCAGTTTAGGATATATTACCGCATAAAAAAGAGAATCAATCAGGAGAGAAATAATATAACAATCAATGCAATCGACAACAGATGCAGACTTGAAGACGAACGCAAGAAAAATAAGATTTTAAATGAGGACAACATAAAGCTTGCAAAAGAGAGAGAGATTGATGAGCTTACAAGAATATATAACAGGCTGGCCCTAAGACGCAGATATGATAAGTTGTACGGATATGCTCTCAGGAAGCAGATGACATATTGTGTAGGAATATTTGATGTGGATCATTTTAAAGCATATAATGATACATATGGGCATTTAAAAGGCGATGAATGCCTGAAACTTGTGGCGCGTATACTGCGAAGAACATCTGATGGAGATTACTGTGTGGCAAGGTATGGCGGTGATGAATTTATTTTTATGGCAAATGATGTCACGGATGACGATGTCAGAGACTTTGCGGGCAGACTTGTAGACAATATCAGAAAAGAAAATATTTTATTTGAGTCAAACCAGCCTTCGGGGCGTGTTACGATATCAGTCGGGGCAGTGCTGTGTAAGGCTGTAGAGGGAATGAAACTCACAGAGTTAGTAAAACAGGCAGATAAAGTGCTCTATGAGGTAAAACAGTCCGGAAGGGATGGTTACAAGATCGGTAATTTACTTTCAGAGTAATTTGAGGTAAAATACGTTACAGCTAAATTATAATTAATTGGGAGTGTATTATAATATGTTAGGTCTTAAGCCTATAAAAACTTTACCGATACGTGAGAAAATAGCAGCCAATATGCGTGAAGCCATACTTTCAAAGAAAATAGCAGCGGGTGAGGAGATCACTTTGGAAAGTACGGCACAGGAGCTGGGAGTGTCCATTACCCCTACAAGAGAGGCATTTCAGATACTCGAAAGGGATGGACTGCTAAAGCTTGAGCGAAATAAAAGGGCTGTTGTGCTTGGAGTAAATGAAAAGACTATAAAGGAACATTTTCAGGTGAGAGCAGCACTTGAAAGTGAAGCCTGTGTTCTTTGCTGTAGAAATAAAATGGATACATCAAGGTTGTGGCAGATACTTAAGGTATCAAGGCAGATGATCGAGGAGGGAGATTTTGAAAATTATTCAAGTCTTAACCAGACATTTCACATGGAGCTCTGGACAGCAGCAGAGAATGACAAACTAAAAAAGATGCTGTCTGAGTTATGGAATGGGCTTTCAAAAGGCGTGCAGGTCAGTGATGAGGCATATATCCAAAGATCATTGCAGGATCATGAGAAGCTCATAGAGAGTATTGAAAACGGACAGGAAATAGAATGTTATCTGACGATGCAGGCACATATAGAGCATAGTCAGGAGAATTTTCTGAAAAAATATCTTTAAGATTTACTGTGCATCTTATACAAAAAAATAAACGGAAATATTGCAAAACGTCGAAAATGTCATTTTATGTTGACAAATACGACGTTTTTATTTACCCTATAAATTGGATACAATATAAAATGTAAAATATAAAATATAAAACAATAAAAGGAGAGTAAAAATAACATGAAAAACAAAATAGTAAACAAGCCGGAACCAAAACCCGGAATATTACAGAGAGGCGATATGTTTGCTATTGCGGTAGGTATGGTGATCGGTTCAGGTATGGTCACTCTTATAGGACCGGCAATGGCATATACGGGATACTCGGTATGGTTAGCGTATCTGGTAGCAATCGTAATGGGATTTTTTATGGTTTTTCCGTATATAATACTCGGTGGTACAGTAAGAGTAGCAGGTGGACCGTATTCGATAGTGACAAATCTGTCAGGTGTCAGCACAGGTGGACTTGTGGCTTACACAAAGCTGGTTACACCGATCTTAAACAGTTCCTTTGCACTTGCTCTGGGATTATATCTGAATAATCTTGTCCCGGGGATAACGGCAAAAGCGTTTGCCATAGGTGGTGTGATCATACTTTATGTATTAAATCTGCTTGGAATGGATATATTTGCAAAAGTCAGCAAGATAATGTCAACGATCCTACTTATAACAATGGTCTTATATGTTATTTTCGGATTAACACAGATCAGACAGCCTATTTTTGATTTCAGCGGATCAAAGATGTTTACAGGAGGCTTCAAGGGGTTCATGCTTGCAGCACTTTTACTTATAAATTCAGCTAACGGATATTACAATATTTTGTGGTATGGAAAGGATGCGAAGAGGGCTACAAAAGATGTTCCGTTTGCAGCAGTATCCTGTGTACCATGTTTGCTTTTTATCTATGTAGGTCTTGCAATGGTGACCGGTGGGGTTTTGCCACATGATGAGGTTGCAGGAGTGGAAACGATACTTCCGGCAGCACAGGCGATCCTACCGAATATTGTATACAAGATATTTATGATAGGCGGTCCTATAATGGCTATCATCACTACTTTAAACGGAGTGTTTAATGATGTGAGATATCCGATATCGCAGGCTGCAAAGGATGGATGGCTGCCAAAAGCAATACTGAAAGAAAACAGATTTGGAGCGACCTTCTATATTTATACATATACACTGATCATAGTACTTTTACCGATATTATTTGATATGAGCATCGTGACTATCACAAATATATTTCAGGTCATAACATTTTTCATGAATGTAGTTGTTGTATATGCGATCTCGAGAGTACCTAAGCGTTATCCGGATGCATGGAAAAACAACAGAATGCATATGAAAACAGGTATGTTGTACGTATTTTGTATAATAAGCATAGTCATATATACCGTTATTTTTGTGAAAGGATTGCTTAGCATAAAAACAGCCTATGCAGTAGCGGCAGTGCTTGTGATGGCAGCACTTATCATAATAGGCATATATCTGACGAACAGAGGCGGGATACAGATTGAGACTTCAATATGGCAGCCAAAAGAGGAGGAGAAAAATGATTAGCACTATAATGAACCCGGCAGTATTATCTGAAATGCTTGAAAAACTTGAGGAGGCTGTTGAACTGCACAGCATTTCCATAAGATATGATGGAAATATAATTCTTGAGGGCGCATGGGCACCGTTTACACTGGAAGATCCACAGATGATGCATTCTTTATCTAAGATTGCAACAAGCATATGCTTAGGTTTTGCACTGGATGAGGGAAAGATCAGGCTTGAGGATAAGCTGGTGGATTATGTAAGAGAGGAATTGCCGAAAGATTATGATCCGGCATGGAATTATGTGACGATTTATGATCTTATAACCATGCAGGCGGGATCAAAGGAATGCTGCAATAATGTGTGGTTTTCAAATCTAAAGCAGGATTGGGAGACAAACTGGCTGAAACAGCCGAGGATAAAAGAGGACATTGGCAATACTTTTCACTATGACTCAGGGTGCAGCTATACATTGTCTCTTATAGTATCAAAAGTTATGGGCGAAAAATGCCAGAATATAATTCAGAAAAGAGTATTTGATAAGCTTGGTTTTCCAAAGATTAACTGGCTTACAAGCCCGGAAGGTTATAATACCGGAGGCTGGGGTATGTATCTTACTGCACGTCAGATATCTGCTATCGGACAGTTACTGCTTCAAAAAGGAGAGTGGAACGGACAGCAGCTTATTCCGGCATGGTGGATAGAAGAAATGGGTAAAAAACGTGTCAGGATCAAGGGCGATGAAAAGAAAGCACTGACTCACTATGCATATCACATTAAGGCTGGAGATGAGATATTTGCGGCAGAGGGCGCTTTTGGACAGTATCTCATATGTTTTAGAAATCTTCCTGTTACGATTGGAATTACAGCCGGAGCAAGGGATTATATTGCAGCAGATATATGCCTTAAATACATTAAAAAGGCACTGGATACACCATGTGGGATTAAGAAAATGGCAGAGGCAGAAAGACTTCTGGAGCAGAAAGTACACAGACTGTCGCTTAAAGAACCTGATGGTAATTTCAGAAATGCAAGGATGGATGCTGCGAAATTATTTGACAGAGAGATCGTATTTGAGGATAATCCAAGAAAGATAGAGAATGTGACCTTTAAAAAAGTGGGGTATCAGCTCAGAATAAAGGCAACTATAGATGGACAGCAAAAATTGTTGCATGCGGGTTATAAACTATGGAAAAAGAATGATCTTTATCCCGGAGATTTTACAAAAAGATACCACTCTGTAGCATATTCAATGGATGCTGAGGCACTTTACATATCGGTTGGACTGATAAATACCTCGTACAGGGAAGAATACTGTCTGTGGGTAAATTCGCAGGATAAGGTGATCGCAACTTGGCAGCCGAATGTGACATATCTGCCGGAAAAACCTGATATGACATGGCCGTTTACAGGAGAATTCAGATAAGGGTAATATAAAGTTACGTCAGATAGATATAAAGGGGGAGAAATGGTATATTGATTTTAGAATGCTTGTGATCTTATAATATATAATGATTGCAGGCGTTTTTAATATTAAACTTGACAAAAAAGTTATAAAAAGTTATAAAAGGTTATAAACGGAAACGAAAGTTATAAAAAGTTATAAAATAGGGGGCAAATATGGCAAAAAATCCTTTTTCACTGTCCTTTGGAAAAGAACCTATCAGTCTGATAAACAGAAGCATGCAGACATCAGAGATCATTGAGACATTTGAAGATGAAAATCCCGCTTATCAGGTCTGTATGATAACCGGTGTCAGAGGTTCCGGAAAGACGGTAATGCTCACGGAAATAACAAAAAAATTACGTTCAGAAGATAGCTGGATAGTCATTGATTTAAGCCCTGAAAGGGATTTATTACATTCTTTTGCAGCAAATCTGAGCAATAATCCAACTCTGTCTGAAATATTTCGTGAGGCAAAGATAAATCTGTCTTTTTTAGGACTCGGTGTTGAGATAGAAGGTGTATCGCCTATCACGGATATAAATGTTGCAGTCACAAGGATGCTCGAACGGATAAACAAGAAAAATAAAAGAGTTCTTGTTACAATAGATGAGGCTGTCTGCAATGAAACCATGAAGGAATTTGTAAGTCTGTTTCAGATATATATGAGACAGGATTTACCTGTATTTTTATTAATGACAGGCTTGTATGAAAATATATATGAGCTGCAGAACGAAAAAACTCTTACTTTTTTGTATAGAGCACCTAAAATGGAACTCCGCCCTTTGAATATAGGCATGATAGCAGAAAAGTATAAAAATATATTTGATCTGTCTGACGAAGATGCTTCTTTAATGGCAAAAGAGACAAAAGGGTATCCATTTGCATTTCAGGTTTTAGGTTACCTTTGCTGGAAAAACGAAACTACATGGGAAAATGTACTTCCTGAATTCAGCCAGTATCTCGAAGAATATGTCTATGAGAAAGTGTGGAGTGAGCTGTCTAAAAGTGATAAGGAGCTTTTGACTGCAATGGCAAAAACTGCTGATAATAAAGTTGAAGCAATAAGAAAAACTATGAAAAAAGCCTCGAACAGTTTTAGTGTATATAGAAACCGGCTTATTAAAAAAGGCATAATAACATCACCTGAGTATGGACATCTGGATTTTACACTGCCGAGATTTAAAGAGTTTGTATTAAGAGAGGGATAGCATGGCAGAATTAAAAAGCTTCGCAAAAAAAGAAGCTGTTCTTAGCGGTATTATTGGGATGATTTTATTGCGATACATTTTTATTATGATGGTCATTTTTTTCTTTAGTACAATCCTAAAATGGATTGAAATGGAAAATAAGCAGTGATACAATCGAGGCATATTAATATATATATTTAAGCAAAAAAGAATATTTGTAACTATTCAGTACAGAAATATGCGGTACCGCATATTTCGTAAGAAAAAGTATATTATGTAGGAGCAAGCGCCCATCAGCGAAGCTGATTCTAATGCGCTTGCGGCTCGCAACTGTGAAGGTACTGAACAGTTACGAATATTTTAAAAGATAGTGTAATTATGGGGGAAAATATGTACAACGATAAAGGAAACACAAAGTATCTGAAACTGTTAAAACAGAACTATTCATCAAGTCAGGATGTCATCAGGGAGATAATAAACCTCTCAGCTATCATCAACCTGCCAAAAGGCACGGAATTTTTCTTAAGTGATATACATGGTGAGTACGAGGCTTTTTTACATATCATGAATAACTGCTCTGGTGTAATCAAGGAAAAGGTCGATCTGATATTTAAAAATACATTGTCCGATTATGACAGACAGGAGCTTTGTACACTCATCTACTATCCGCGAGAGAAGATGGCGATGCTTGATGAGCAGAACAAGATCGATGGTGACTGGTATGCGATGACGCTCAATCATCTGATACTTGTTGCAAAAGTACTTTCATCGAAATATACGAGATCCAAGGTGCGAAAAGCACTGCCGCAGGAATATGCTTATATCATCGATGAGCTTTTACACGCGCAGGAGGACGAGGACGCAAATCAGGTCAGATACCACAAACAGATATTAAAGACGATAATAGATCTCGAGGATGCCGATGAATTTATAATCGCGCTTTCCGCACTTATAAAGAGGCTTGCGGTCGATCATCTGCACATAGTGGGTGATGTTTTTGACAGAGGTGGAAATGCTGATAAAATACTCGATCTGCTTTATGATTATCATTCACTGGATATAGAGTGGGGCAATCATGACATCCTGTGGATGGGCGCTGCATGCGGAAATGATGCATCTATCTGCAATGTCATCCGCAATAATCTTAAATACAATAACGTGGAAATCCTTGAAAATGCATATGGAATAAGTCTGAGCCAGCTTATGCTCTTTGGAATGAAAACCTATGCAATAGATGATGGGATAAAGGCCGCAAAAGCCGCGATCACGGTAATGATTTTTAAGCTCGAGGGACAGCTTATTTTAGAACATCCTGAATATGAGATGGGAGACAGATTGTTACTTGACCGCATTGATGATATGAAGGATATCGGAGTAAAAAGAAGCAGTTTCCCAACGGTAGACCTCAAAAATCCGTATGAGCTTACCGCAGAAGAAAATACGATAATGCGAAAGCTACACAGACAGTTTGTTTCGGGACAACGGCTAAGAAGACACATACAATTCTTATATGATAACGGAAGTATGTACAATGTATACAATGGTAATCTGATCTACCACGGTTGTGTACCGGTTGACAAAAATGGTGCGTTTGACAAGCTGTGTATTGATGGTGAGCTGTATCATGGTAAGGCACTTCTTGATAAGTGCGAGGAAAAAGCCAGAGCGGCATATGTGGACACGCCGGACAAGGACGATGTGGACTTTATGTGGTTTTTGTGGGGAGGCGAGAAATCTCCTCTGTGCGGTAGAAAATTAAAGACATTTGAGCGTGAATATGTAAGCGACAAAAAACTATGGAAAGAAGAGTCAAATCCGTATTATAGCAAATACTATGACGAAAGCTTCTGTTGTCAGATACTTCATGAGTTTGGGCTGTATGATGAAAATTCGCATATCATAAACGGTCATACACCTGTCCATGCGATCGAGGGAGAAAACCCTGTCAGGGCGAACGGTAGACTGTTTGTGATTGACGGAGGCTTCTGCCGTTCAATGAACAAGACAACCGGAATTGCGGGATATACGCTCATCTACAATTCTCATGGACTACGCCTCAAGGCGCATACTCCGTTTACATCTGTCGAGGACGCTCTCATAAATAATACTGATATTGAGTCATCATCAGAGGTGGAAGAAAAGGACAAACATCGTATGCTTGTCAGGGATACGGATATAGGAAAGCGTCTGATGGGCGAGATTGCTGATCTTCAGATGCTGCTTAAAAATTACAGAAAATTATGATTTTGTTGTAATAACAACATAAATCAAAAAAGCCATATTGTATATTAGAGTTGTGATCAATGCAAACTATATACGATGTGGCTTTTTATTTTGAAATTAAAATGAAAAGTTATATGGAAAATTAAAATAGAGATATTATGGGAGGAATAATGCATGAGCGATAACAATAATATAGAAAAAATCAAATCATACCTCAAAAGACTCGATGAGGGAGAAAGTCTTGAGAGTGTAAGGGCAGATTTTAAAATCGAATTCAGGACTGTAGATGCATCTGAGATAATGGAGGCAGAACAGCAGCTTTTAAAGGAAGGAACACCGCTTGAGCAGGTGCAGCGTCTGTGCGATGTACATTCCGCACTTTTCCATGGTTCGACAAATGAGGAGCAGATCGCAAATGCCGAAAAAGCAGTGGCTCAATCCATAAAGAACAAAAAGCTCGCAGCAACAGCAAAACTTATTGCGATAAAAGGACATCCACTTTATACATTTACATTGGAAAATGAACAGCTTGCAAAGGTAATTGCTGAATGCAAAAAATATCTTGAGGCTGATAATTCGTGTGTAAATGATATGGGAAATTTACTCGAACAGCTTCGCGGGGCTGCGATCCACTACGCGAAAAAAGGTGATCTGCTCTATCCACACCTCAAGGTAAAATATGGTGTGAGCGGTCCATCGGATGTTATGTGGACAGTTGATGATGAGATAAGGGATGAACTTGCCGCATTGTCAAAAACTATAGAGTCAAAGTCGGGTACATCTGATGACCATAAAAATACTGAACAGTTTTCGGAAGATGAATGCAGAGAACTGACAGAGCGATTTAAAACAGTGGTAAAACGTCTTGATGAGATGATCTATAAAGAAGCAAATATTCTGTTTCCAAACTGCACACTCAATTTTACACCGCAGGAATGGTATGAAATCTATCGTGATTCAAAGGATTATGCTGATTGCTTTGGAGTGAAAAACGAGGTTTGGGAAGAAGCTGAGGAGTATTTGAGAAATAGCTTAAGAGGCTGTGGAATAAAGGACGGAGATATAAAAACGGAGATTATGTTCGGTGGTGGACATATGACAGTCGAGCAGCTTGAAGCGATGCTCAACACAATGCCGTTTGAAATTTCATTCGTGGATGAACTCGACATGAACAGATATTTTAACGAAGGCTCAAAAGTTTTCAAGCGTCCGGGAATGGCAATCGACAGAGAGGTATGGAGCTGTCATCCACCGAAAGTAGAGCAGCAGGTCAGACGCATAATCGGCGAATTTAAAGAGGGGACACTTGATAAAGTTCCGGTATGGATGAATAAAAACGGCAGAGTATTTCTGGTAACTTATATGGCTGTGAGGGATAAGGCAGGAAAATATATTGGCACGATGGAGCTTGTGCAGGATATGGAATTTGCGAAGGAGTATTTTGTAAAATAATACAGAAAATATACATTAATAATTTAATGAAAATTTATATATAAATAATCATATATTATTATTGATTTTGTGTCGGGGTGAGCATATACTATAAATAGAATTATATAGGTGGAGGTGTTTACTATGGCAGTAGCAGCAGATCTTTTACAAAGTCTTGTTCCAATTTCGCAGTTTAACAAGGGACAGGCATCAAAGATATTTGATAGACTTCGTTCGGAAAAGGAATTGATAGTTTTAAAAAATAACCAGCCATCTGCAATTATATTGTCACCTGAGGAATATACCAGATTGACAGAAATAGAGGAGGATTATTTCCTTTTACTGGAGGCAAATAAGCGCATTGAAGCAAATGGAGATAAGGACACCATACCGATCGATGCGGTTATAACTGATTTGGGGATCAGTAAGGAGGAGCTTTTGGATACGCATGGGGAATAGAATTTTTAGAAGAAGCGGAAAAGGATTTGAAAAAGCTTGATCATTCAGCTCAGGTTCAGATATTAAAAGGACTTCTAAAAGTCAGCCAAAATCCATTGCCGGCAGCAGAAGGTGGATATGGAAAGCCACTGGGAAATAAAAGTGGTTCGAATCTTACCAATCTTATGAAAATAAAATTCAGAGATCTGGGAATAAGAGTTGTTTACAAGGTAGAGCGAGTTGACGGTGTTATGAAGATTATAGTAGTTTCTGCAAGGACTGACGAACAGGTATATAAGGAGGCTGCTAAAAGACGAGATAAATATGACTTATAAAATTAAAGCTCTGGGAGAAATCCCGGAGTTTTTTCACTGTACAAAAAACTACGCTGTAATGCTCTGTGCATTGCTCGATGAGCCTTGACGAATAGAAGGATTTAAAGGAAAATGTATAAATTTCACAACTGAGGGAAAGAAGAAATTAAATAAATATATATCGGTTTCTTCTATTTTATCGTTTGAAATATTAGATGAGGAGGAACAGTAAAATGGAGTTAGATAATATACTTTGGATTTTGGGATTGTTTGCATTTATCCAGATGTGGGGATTGTCGTCAAGAATAAGCCGGCTGGAAAGAGCACAAGTGAATAATACTGAGATTGCGGATCTTACAGAGATTATTGTAACGCATATAGGAAAACAAATTGACACGATAACTTTATATTTCATTTGCTGTAAATCTCCCTTAATTCAGATAAAAATTCGCGGGCGGGAGTATCTTTTATTCCTGCCTGCCGTCTTTCTTCAATTTCAACAAGTTTTTCGCGTAATTCTAACTGTTTTTCACGCTGATCATATGTTTCAATATCCATTACAACCAGATCACCTTCTCCGTTTTTATTTGAAAAAATTCACACACTTTATTATAATATGTCTAAAGTGTCAAAATGTATCACTGATACATACCGCCATACAATTCGATTAAAAATGGAGATCACATAAAATGAAAAGACTTACTGCAATATTACTTACAGGCATGATGATATTTACACTCGCGTCATGCGGCAAAAAAGCACAGGATACACCGACCGAACCGGCAACAGAGACACAGGCTGTAGAGAAGGTCGAGATGCCTACGGAAACGGAAGCCGTGACAGAGGTGGTAACAGAAGCTGTACAAGATACCCGGCAGACAGAAACACAGCAGGAAGAACCGGCTGCCGAGCAGACGGACGAGGAGCAGAACAATTCAGGAGAAAATAATTCCTCTTACCAGTATGTAGAAAAAGCATCCTATGAGAATGGAGAATCGGTATATCTTGATCCTTCATGGCAGTATGCAGATCATTCTGCGATAAATTCAGGCTGTGCGGTAATGTATAAAGCCACAGCAAACCGCAAAAACATAGTTGTAGGTGTCAATGCAGGACACGGAACGAGCGGAGGCACATCCGTAAAGACATTCTGCCACCCGGACGGATCGGCAAAGACCACAGGTGGAACGACAGGAGCAGGTGCAACAAAAGCGGTAGCTGTTTCAGGCGGTATGTCGTTTAATGATGGTACACCGGAAAGCTCTGTCACACTTCGCATGGCTCAAATACTAAAGGATAAGCTGCTTGAGGCAGGATATGATGTGCTTATGGTAAGAGATGGAAGCGATGTTCAGCTGGACAACGTGGCACGTACTGTCATCTGTAATAACGCGGCAGACTGCCATATCGCACTGCACTGGGATGGTGACGGACTAAGCTATGATAAGGGCTGCTTTTATATATCAGTTCCAAGCGGCATAAAGGGAATGGAGCCGGTTGCATCCCACTGGCAGCAGCATGATGCACTTGGAGCAAGCCTGATTGAAGGACTGCGTGCTCATGGAGCAAAGATAAATGGTAATGGATCTATGGCGATAGACCTGACTCAGACATCATACAGTACAATTCCGTCAGTTGATGTAGAGCTTGGCAATGCATGTTCAGACCACAGTGATGCCACACTTGAAAATCTGGCAGACGGACTGGTGCAGGGAGTTGAGGGATATTTCTAGAAAATTGCTTTAGAGGAGGTGTTGGAATTGCAGAAAAAAGTTGTCATTGGAAAGCAGGACTTTGAATCTCTCAGACAGAATGATTATTTTTATATTGATAAGACGGAATTTATCCATGAGTGGTGGGATTCAGGGGACGATGTTACACTTATAACACGTCCGAGACGTTTTGGAAAAACACTTAATATGAGTATGTTAAACTGTTTTTTTCAAAAGAATATGCAGAACATGCGGAACTTTTTAAAGATCTTGATATTTGGAAATATGAAGATTACAGGCACAAGCAGGGAAAATATCCGGTTATATTTCTAAGCTTTGCAGGTGTTAAGGCTGATAATATAAAAGATGCAAAGTTTCAGATAAAAATGAAAATAGCAGAACTTTTTGATCAGAATAAAAGGGAAATCAGATAGTTGTAAGTTTTGATGAGCAGATAATGTTTGATCAGTTAGATACCAACGAAAATGCCATATGGAGTCTGCTCGTGGCGGGTGGATATTTAAAGGTTGACGATGTGGAATACCGTGGAGAGCTAAGAGAACCATGGTATAATCTTTCAATCACCAATCTTGAGACAAGAAGTATGTTTTCGGGAATGTTCAAAGACTGGTTCAGTGGTACTTCATCAAGCTATAATGAGTTTGTAAAAGCACTGCTTTGTGGTGACATAAAGCAGATGAACACATATATGAATGATATTGCACTGATTACATTCAGTAATTTTGACTCAGGTAATCATCCATCACAAAAAGCACAGCCGGAGAGATTTTATCATGGATTTGTGCTTGGATTGCTTGTAGAACTGCACGATATGTATGAGGTAAAATCAAATCGTGAGAGCGGCTACGGCAGATATGATGTTATGCTCATACCTATGGAGCAGAAAAATGACAACAATGCGATAGTACTGGAATTTAAGGTACATGATCCTGATGAGGAAAGATCATTAAAGGAGACTGCAATTTCAGCACTTGCCCAAATAGAAGAAAAAAATTATGATGCAGAACTGATAGCTAAAGGAATAACAAAGGATAGAATAAAGCATTATGGCTTTGCGTTTGAAGGCAAGAAAGTGCTTATAATGTAATTATTTAAAATTTAATTCTAATTTAATTCTAAAAGAATGATAATATACCGCTAAAAAGTCAGGTTACGAAAATCTGACTTTTTAGCGGTATTTTTATGACTAAAATGGCTGTTTTCTGTATTCAGATGGTGTGACACCGCACTGCTTTTTGAATATCCGGCTGAAATACAGTGGATTATCATAGCTTACGATATTTGAAATCTCAGTGACATTATACTGCGAGGTTTGCAGCAGTGCCTTGGCATTGTGAATTCCTGAAGATATAAGAATCGCATCATTACATAACAGTGAGCTTTTGGAAGAATATGATCCTTCAGTGAGTTGTATAAAAGCGGATGATATGGAGCTTGGTAAGGAGGCAGGACGCCTGTTATACATTTATTTGAATGAGCATAAAATGTTGCCGCATTCTATGCTTGGATATGAATTGCAGATAAAGGATTCAACAAATTAGTAAAAGTGTTTCAAATTTGAAACTTTTTTTGACGATTTAGAAAGTAAGTGGGGATAAATGTAGGTATGCTGGCTTATATAGTTGCAATGAAGAAATTTGAAGATCAGAACAGCAAATAGCGGATTCGGAGAAAAACGTGGCAAAGATTACAGTTGAAAATGAACTATATTAAATTTTGTATAATTTCAAAGTAATTAAAATGTAATTGTTTACTCAGAAAACTAAAGTTTGCAAAAACAACCGAATAATAGTAAAATGTCATACATGCGAGTATATTATTACGAAAACGAGCTGGAGGACGAATTTTCCTCTGATTCGATCAAGGCAAAAAAGATAGACGCAGGCTATGACTACAGTATGGATAGTGCAGGAAGGCGATTTCTGCACTTCTTTTGGTATAAAATTATAGCAAAACCCATAGCCCGCCTGTTTTTGCAGCTTAAATTCCGTCACAGGATAGTAGGTCTTGAGAAAATGGAGGCTGTAAGGGGAAAGGGATTTTTCCTGTACGGCAATCATACCAACGCAGGTGCAGACGCGCTTATTCCTACCATGGTATCTTATCCGCAGGATGCCTATGTGATAGTCCATCCCAACAATGTGTCAATACCGGTTTTCGGGCATGTTACACCATATCTTGGTGCGCTTCCGCTGCCGGATGACCGTGAGGCGATGAAGCATTTTCTTGACGAGATATCAAAAAAGATAGAGCAGGACAAATGTGTGATGATATACCCGGAGGCACATATATGGCCGTATTATACGAAGATCCGTCCGTTTACGGATGCATCCTTCCGATATCCGGTGCAGCTTAAGTGTCCTGTCATGTGTTTTACGAATACTTATCAGAAGAGGAAACACGGACAAAAGCCGCGCATCGTCACATATATTGACGGGCCTTTTTACCCGGATGGAAATCTGAGGGGAAAAGCGCGCAAAGAGGCACTTAGAAATCAGGTACATGATGCCATGGTGGAGCGAAGTAAGTTAAATACGATAGAACTTGCGAAGTATATTAAGAAATAATAGGGGATTTTATGAGAAACATTTTATTTTCGGGAAATGTAAAGGTATTTGACGGCATCCTCACATGCATTCTTTCCATATTCATGCGCACAAAGTCAGATGAGCCGTACCGCTTTTATATATTTACAATGGATGTATCACATCTGAGTGCTGATTTTGTGCCTGTTTCGGATGAACAGATCACATTTTTAAATGAGATCGCAACAAGTTACAACAGCGGCAATGAAGTTATAAAGATAGATGTCACGGATATATACATGCAGGAGTTTTCGGGATGTCCGAACGAGGGAGCGTATTGCTCACCGTATACACTGCTTCGGCTTTTTGCGGACAAAATACCGCAGATACCTGACAAACTGCTTTATCTGGACGCAGACATCATGTTTAACAGGGAGCCTGAACTTTTATATGATATAGATGTGGATGGTTATGAATATGCGGCTGCGAGAGATCATTACGGCAAATATCTGCTAAATCCCAACTATATAAATGCGGGAGTATTGCTCTTTAATATGAAGCAGATAAAACAGACAGGACTTTTTGAGAAAGCAAGGACACTCATAAAGACGAAAAAGCTGATGTTTGCGGATCAGGATGCGGTGTATAAGAGTACCACACGAAGGAAAATGCTGCCACAGCGGTTTAACGATCAGAAATTTCTGCACAGGCACACGATAGTCAGACATTTTTCAAAGAGGCTTTTTTATCTGCCATACCCACACACGGCAAATATCAAGCAGTGGGATGTTAGTGCGATACACAGGATATTTAAGTACGATCAGTTTGATGACATATTGTTTGAATATATTTATCTGAAGAAGAAATTTGAACATGAGTGTATGTGCAAAGAAGAAATATGATGCGTAAAGCAAAATACTATCAGGGAGAATTGTCAAAAATGGAAATTAAAGATATAAGACTAAAAGACTTAAAAGCAGATTTAAAGGTTGACCTAAAGCAATACAGCCGTCATGCAGAGATACCGATCTTTTTTGCATGTGACGAGCTTTTTGTGAAATATACAATGGTATCTATAAAATCCATCATGGAAAATGCATCAAGAAGCCGCAGATATCATATTTATATATTACACATGGGTATTTCAATTCCTGCACAGAACAGGGTTACAGCCATGGCTGACAATGAATTTGAGATCGAGTTTGTAGATGTGACAGAAAAAATGGAATCTATTGCAGATAAGCTGCCAATCAGGGATTATTATTCCAATACCACATATTTCAGGCTTTTCATTCCGGAAATGTTTCCTCAATATAGGAAAGCTATCTATATAGACAGTGATACAATTGTGGTGGGAGATATATCGCAGCTGTATGATCACAAGCTCGGAAGATTATATGCCGGTGTTTGTCCGGATCGTGTTGTAGCTCAGACAGATATACTTGGCGATTACGTGGAAAAGGTGCTCGGGGTGAAGCGTGAAAAGTATTTTAATGCCGGAGTAATGCTCATAAACTGTAATCAATTCAGAGAAAATCATTTGCTTGACGAGTTTTTGGAGATGCTTCACGTATATCTTTTCGTTGTGGCACAGGATCAGGATTATCTAAATCTGATCTGCAAGGATCAGGTGCTTTACATGGAGCCAAAATGGAATGCGCAGGTGTTCGGAGAGTTAGCTTGCCCGGTGGAGGAGGCAGGAATATTGCATTTTAATATGGCGGCAAAGCCATGGCATTACGAGGACTGTCGACTGGCTGAGTATTTCTGGAAATATGCAAAGCTTACCTCAGGCTACGGAGAGATAAAAGAAGGTCTGAAAAATTACACAGATGAGCAGAGACACATTGACAGCGTCTCTGGTGAGAAACTTATTGAGCTTGCGGTATCAGAAATCAACAAGGAAGACAATTATCTGCGTCAAATGAGTAAAAATGCCGGAAAATCAGAGGAAAAGCTGGCACTTTTAAAGCATATAGAACAGCTTGAAAAAGAAGGTCGCTTTTCTGAGGATGCTGACACTAATCCGCCAGCACCGGTTCTAATGCCGGAGGATATAAATTATCTTTCGAGAAGCTTAAAGAGCAAGACACAGACAAAGTATGCATTTAAGATGGCCAGATGGTTTGTAAATATGCTTATCAAGAAAAAACAGCTTATCATCAAGGAATATATCGGTACAGAAAATCTTGAAAAAGTCGTTGACGGAGCTGTCATCACATGTAACCATTTCAATGCATTTGACAGTTTTGCAATACAGCTTGCATTTGAGCAGGGAAAGCTAAAGAAGAAAAAAATGTATCGTGTTATAAGAGAAGGAAACTATACAGGCTTTCCTGGTTTTTATGGATTTCTAATGAGACATTGCAACACATTGCCTTTAAGCTCAAATTTCAAGACCATGGAGAAGTTCATCGCAGCAGTGGACAGAGTGCTGCAGAAGAATCAGTTTGTGCTTGTTTATCCGGAACAGGGCATGTGGTGGAATTATCGCAAGCCAAGACCTTTACAGAAGGGAGCATTTACTTTTGCTGCCAGAAACAATAAGCCTGTGCTTCCAGTATTTATCACTATGAATGACAGTGATGTGATAGATCCTGACGGATTTTATGTGCAGGAATACACAGTGCATTTCTGTGAGCCTATCTATCCTGATCCGGCTAAAAAGCGTGCCGAAAACGTAAAAATGATGAGGGATAAAAACTATGAGGCATGGAAATGTGTTTATGAAGATACATACAAGACAAAGCTTACATATAATTAGCTTTTGTATGAAATATATCAAAAATAAAAGAAAAAGGAGAAGAAGTTGTGAGTGAAGTATTATTGCAAACTCGAGCACTTACAAAGCAGTATGGACATCAAAAAGCAGTAGACAATGTGGATATCCATATCAAAAAGGGTGCCATATATGGATTTATCGGTAGAAATGGTGCCGGAAAGACAACCTGTATGAGGATGATTTGTGGGTTAGCAAAGCCTACCAGCGGAGAGATTTCTATGTTTGGCTATACAGGCAAGGATCTCTCAAAAGTACGCTCGCGAGTCGGATGTCTGATCGAGGCACCGGGAGTGTATCCGAACCTGACCGCAAAGGAAAATCTTGAAATGAAATGCCGCCTTTTCGGTATAGACAAGAAGGGATATGCGGATTCTATTCTTGAAAAAGTCGGCCTTTTAGGTGTGGAGAAGAAAAAGACGAAAAATTTTTCGCTTGGAATGAGACAGAGACTTGGAATCGGCATGGCGCTTGTGGGTGAGCCTGAACTTTTGGTGTTAGATGAGCCTATAAATGGACTTGATCCTCAGGGAATAGCAGAGGTAAGAGATACCATACAGAATCTTTGTGATCAGCAGGACATGACGGTATTTATCTCAAGCCATATATTAGAGGAGCTTTCAAAGCTTGCCACAGATTATGGCATTATCAATAAGGGTGCACTTTTACAGGAAATCACTAGAGATGAGCTTTTAAGCAAATGTAGTGACAAGATATCGATAACTGTAAATGATCCAAATGCAGCAGTTTCTGTACTTGATGAGATGGGATTTACTAATTACAAGATTATTGACAAAAATCATATAGATGTGTATGAAAGACTAAATGAGAGTGCAGCACTTAATACAAAGCTGGTCACATCCGGAGTATCTGTAGCGGAGATAGCTGTTACTGGAATGGAACTTGAGACTTATTTCCTTAATCTGACTGGAGGTGCAGCAAATGTTTAATGCAATAAGAATGGATATTTACAGACTTGTACATACAAAGTCGACGTACATTATACTGATAATTACGATAGCGCTTGCGATCATGATGGCAGGAACGACTGCACTTGTCCAAAATATGACAGAAGAGGCTTTAAGTGAGTCAACTGATGCTGTAGTTTATAATGAGAATGACAGTGAGCTTGCTAACGAATTTGCGATTACTGATACGACTGGAGTGGAGGTTGAAAGCTTAGATATGTCTCAGGAGACACCGACTATTGTCAGTATGGTTGAGACTGATATGACAGGACGTGATGTGGCACTTTTGCTTGCGATATTTACAGTGCTTTTTTCAACAGCAGACTTAAATAGCGGATATATAAAGAGTGTCGGAGGGCAGGTAAAGGATAGAGGTGTTTTACTTTTCTCAAAGATGATAGCACTTGCTCTGTTTACATTAGTTGCAATGGCACTTGATGTGATAGCTCAGTGTATAGCGACACCACTGTTTTTGCACGGAGCAAAATTTGGCGATGTTGCAGAATTATTTAAGATGCTTGGATGCCAGTATATTGTCACATTATGCCTTGTATGTTTTATAATGGCAATTGCAATTATGATAAAGAATAATGTGATCAGTATGATCATAGCTGTATGCATGTGTACAGGTATTTTTACCCTGATTTTTAGCGGAATAAATCTGCTTATAGACAAGATCGGAATAAAAGATTTTGATATAAATAATTATATTATTGTTAATAAGATTTATACACTTGGTCTTGGGGCCTCATCTAAGACAATAAGCAGTGCATTTGTTGTCGCACTTATCTGGGCGGTTATATCAATAATTGCAGTATATAATGTATTTAGCCGCAGAGACATATAAATGACTCAAATTTCCTACATGTAAAATGCTGCTGGTGCCGTATTTCATGCGGCACCAATCCAAAATAAGGTGTAGTATGTTTAAGTTAAAAACATCAAAATTAATAATATATATTGACAGCAGTCTATAAATTTGCTATACTTCTTGAGTGTTTGCGGGCATGGCGGAATTGGCAGACGCGCTAGATTTAGGTTCTAGTGGGAG